>QHVI01000015.1 GCA_003223515.1 Candidatus Angelobacter sp. Gp1-AA117 | reverse complement strand
AAAAACGCGCCAGATGTTTTTCTGGCAACCAGTCGTGCAGTGAGGGTGGCAGCAGCAGATTTTGATCCAAATCGTCTGGACGGAAGCACTTTCCCATGCCCCATCCTAACCCCACTTCTGCTCTTCAACACATGTCTTATGAGATTCCCCAAGATCTATTCCCGACACACTCCTAGCGCGCCGGTGATGCATCGAGGTGCTGCTCTGATTGAAACCTGAGCGCACGCAGCCGGCGGCACGCCTCGGAGAGTTCGGCATCAGTCTTGGCAAAGCAGAAACGCACGAGATTCTCTCCGCCGGAGCCGTGGTAAAAAGCGCTACCGGCAACGCTGGCTACGCCGGTCTCCCTCAGCAGATACATGGATTTTTCTTTGGCAGTGGCGCCGGGCAGAGCCGATGCGCCGGCGAGCACATAATATGCGCCTTTGGGAACTGAGGGGGTGAGGCCGATCTCTTTTAAAGTGCTGCAAAGCAGATCCCGCTTATGGACATATTCTTCTGCGATGTTCGTGTAAAAGCGCTCAGGCAGTTCACGAATCCCCTGCGCTACACCGATCTGGAGAGGGGCGGGCGCACAGACATAGACCAGGTCATTGAAGTAAGACATGGCCTGAATCCATTTACGGTGGGCAATGGTGTAACCGATACGCCATCCAGTGATGCTGAAGGTCTTAGAATAACCGGACATGGTGATGGTGCGCTCCCACATGCCGGGAAGCGTGGCAGGACTGATGTGGCGGCCCTCATAGATGAAGTATTCATAAATTTCATCAGTAAAGACGAACAGATCATGCTTTTGTGCGAAGGCCGCTATCCAATCGAGTTCCTGCCGGGTAAAAATCTTTCCTGAAGGATTGGCAGGAGAGTTGATCATGATGCCGCGTGTGCGTGAAGTAAGCGCATGGTCCAGATCCTCCGGGCTAAACTTCCACTCAGGGGCTTGCAAAGTAACGAATACCGGGACTGCTTCTACCGCTATCAAGGTATTCAGGTGGTAGCCATAATAAGGTTCGAAGAGGATGACCTCGTCGCCAGGATTGAGCAGCGCCAGGCATGCTGCATAGAAAGAACCGGTAGAGCCGGAATTCACGATCACTTCGGTTTCTGGATCGCATTGAATACCGTTGAAGCGGGCCATCTTCCCGGCAATTGCGTCACGAATCTCTTTCAACCCGTCTGAACGCGTGTAGCTGTTGATGCCGCCATCAATGGCCTGTTTGGCACCCACCCGGACAGCTTCAGGAACTTCAGTGTCACAAACGCCCTGGGCCAAGTTAATGCCTTTGATCTTTTCGCATTCGATGGACATAACGCGGATTTCCGACTGGACCATCCGCGCCGCACGCTGGCTGAGTGAAAGTTTCATTCCCGAGGCCCTCGTTTCGATGAATCGCTCTATTGTAGCCAGATTCGAGGCTGCTTTCTCAGGCGCTGTTTCCCGTTCAAACCCTAAAGCATTGAATTGTTTTAATGCCACTCTGTCATCGGGGTATCCAGGGGGGTTTTGGGTTACAAAAAAGGGGGGTGGCACTCTTGCAATTGGTAGTCTTTAACGTGTAATTGGCCGACAACAATGCGACACACTAATGGCAATGAAGCAAAAAGGCCACGAAAGTTAGCGTCCTCGCGGAGGACAGAGAGTTGTGGAGTGAATACTATAGCACGCTTACTAAGAATAAGAACACCGGGAAGAATGCTGCTCGAAATCGCGCCATACTAAAAACACTTCCTAACACTGCGCTTCACTGCTTATTGGTGGACTTGCCTAGCAGGCGATACACCCGTTGCGAATCCGACTGATATTGACGTATCGTTGTCGCCGCCAATCCCTCGCTCGGCTTACCGGATTCTGCCCAACGCCACGCCCGGACATAAGGTGAAACTGATTCCCACCTAACCCCATCCGCAAGGAGCGCCTCTCGCACTTGCTCGCCCATGGAAAAAACCTCCAACCTGATTATAAGCTACTGAAAACTGTGTAACCGCCTGTTCTAGGATCACCCCGATGCAACGCGAGCAACGAAGGAATGGCGGAGAGAGTGGGATTCGAACCCACGATACCCGTTAAGGTATACACGCTTTCCAAGCGTGCGCCTTCAGCCACTCGGCCATCTCTCCGGCGCAAGTTGAGAACGAATTCCATTATAGCGGAAGCGGCTCTTGGCTGGTGGCTCTTGGCTGTTGGCTCTTAGCTCCATATATGTTCCACTGGCGCACAGATTGACGAGGTACCGATCCCCGCGATTAAGATGTCTGCGGTCATGAGAAAAACCACCGTTTCTGTTCTCATCATATTCTCTGCTTTACTGCTGCATGCCCAAACAGAGGAAGCCCGGCCACGGGCGCGTGATCTGGGCATCAAGGCCGGTGTATTGCCACCGGGACCGCTGAATGCCATCACTGACGTGGCGGGCGTCAAGGTGGGACACACGACCATCATCCAGGGAGACAATGTGCGGACCGGAGTTACCGCCATCCTGCCTCACGGCGGAAATCTTTTCAAAGAAAAGGCGCCGGGAGCGGTGTTTGTCGGCAATGCCTTCGGCAAGCTGATCGGTTCTACACAGGTCAATGAACTGGGGGAGATCGAGACACCCATTCTCCTCACATCAACGCTCTCTACACCCAAAGTTGCGGACGCGCTGATCAGCTACATGCTCTCGCTGAAAGGCAATGAGAACGTGCAATCGGTCAATCCACTGGTAGGCGAGACCAATGATGGATACCTGAATGACATCCGCTCGCGTCCGATCACCGAGCAGGATGTATTCAACGCCATCAAGAATGCCAAGGACGGCCCGGTCGAAGAAGGAGCTGTGGGCGCAGGAACGGGCACGGTGGCCTTCGGCTTTAAAGGCGGGATCGGCACAGCCTCACGGCGGCTGCCTGCAAACCTGGGAGGATACACCGTAGGGGTGCTGGCGCAGAGCAACTACGGCGGCATTCTTACGATTGCCGGGGCACCTGTGGGCCGCGAACTCGGCGTTTATTACCTGAAGGACGCTGTGGAAGGCGAGAAGCGCAGTTCAACTTCTACGCCAGACCATACCGCCGATGGTTCCATCATGATCGTGGTGGCCACCGACGCGCCTATCGATCATCGCAACCTGAACCGCCTGGCCGCCCGCGCCATGATGGGGCTGGCGCGCACCGGCTCCAGCGGCAGCAACGGCAGTGGGGACTTTGTGATTGCCTTCTCCACGGCAGCATCGCTTCGCATCCAGAATAACTTGCCTCAAACTCCGCCAAGGACGCTGTTGAGCAATGAAAGCATGTCACCGCTGTTTGAAGCCGTGATTGAGGCCACCGAAGAAGCCATCTACAACTCGCTGTTCAAGGCGCATGACACGACTGGCCGCGGGCATACGGTAAAGGCACTGCCAGTTAAAGAAACGGTGGAGATTTTGAAGAAGTACAACGTGGTCAAGTAGCTTCTGGCTTTGGCCCTTGGCTTTAGATGTGTTCTCATCTCCTGCAATGGCGGCGAACATCAGTGCGGTCTGTCCGCTGATGGTCTTGCTGTTCACATCAGCCCCAGAGTGGATGAGGAGGCCCACAGCCTGTGCGGAAGGACTGAGCGTGGCGAACATCAGCGGAGTTACCTTGCACCGGTCCTGGGCATTCACAGTTGCGCCAGCCGCAAGTAGGGCGCGCATAACATCAACGTGTCCGCGGGAGGCCGCTGCCATGAGCGCCGACTGGCGTCCAAGGCTGGCATTCACATTTGCACCGGTTTTCAGCAGGACACTGACTGCCTTCACGTCATTTTGCAGCGCGGCTTGCAGCAATTGGTCTGCACGTTCATCTGCGGCAATGCAGGTAGATAGCAAGGTAGCCACACATACCAGCAGGGCCAATATTGTTCTTTTCATGGCTGTTTCCCTTTCATGAACAATACTCATGTTGCCCTGATCTCTCGTACGGCAACAGCGGCAAAGTGCGGCAACTCCGCTGAAGGTGCTGTTTGGATATTCTGGCTCTCGAGGATTCCCAATGCGTAACTCACATTCTGATCTTCGCGATTCAGGCCATCTTCCACGATGGCCGTCAATTGCGCCTGCTTCCCTTCCAACCTGCGGATGCCCTCGGCCATTCGCGGGAAGGTAAAGGCCAGCGCCTTGGCGGAGTTCACATCACTATTCAGCGGAATGGCATGGAACATCTTGATCACGGAACCAGCACTGTAGCCGCAATCGATCTTCAACGGATCGCCTGATTGGGTATATTTCGCGGCGAGGATTTTCTGGCTCATTGCCTGCCAGACTCCGGCGGCCTTGAACTCCCTTTCCATCCGCCTCAGGATGATCTGACGGGCACTCTCTGACCTTGAGGCACGTCCCTTTCTGACTTCAAGATAGATTCGGGCCAGTTCATCTGCCTCTTCTCGGGGTGATTCGGTAAGACATGCTTTGGATTCGCCGATCTGCAAGCTGTTGGACAGCCAGTCTTGCATCTTCTGAAGAGTCAGCTCTCTATCTTCTTCGTTATTGAACCGGAGACGCAGTTCGTCGCCGAAAGCCTGCAGCATTTCCAGGTCAGCCCGCGGATCAAGCACCGAGACGCGCGACCAGTCTTTGACCAGGCGCAGTTCTGGTGGCGAATCGGGCGGCAGAAGGATCAGGCCGACATTTATAAACTCATTCCTGACTGCGTCAGGGGCGTAGCGCAGGAGGAAGAGTTTGCAATTCTGGAGTTCGGGCATCGATCACCTAACAAACATTCACGTCGAATATAGACCGTTTCAGCGCCAGTGGTAGCAGTCAGCATTCAGCCTTCAGCAGTCAGCTCTTACAACCACCGCGGAGGACAGGTGCGAGAGCCACAACCAATTTTTGACCCCTGTTTATGCCGCCGGCCTCACCGGCTCTATTGTTCCTCTACTGCATACCCACAGGCTTGCGCTGTGGGCTAGAAGAATTTCGCCAGCTTCGCTGGCTCGCTAAAGACAAAAGCCATGAGCCAACAGCCTACATCACAAACGCCTGCGCGGCTGACTGGCTCACCTCTTTACCCCACGCGGGAAACGGCTTGCGCGAGGAATCACGGAAGGCGGCGATCAGGTCGCGCACTTTCGAGCGGCGCGCACTGATGGCCTGCACCAGTGTTTTCAACGCGTCCCAGTCGGCCCCGTACCATTCCGGAGGTATATTGCCGGCAATCTCTTCGATCACCTCTGGCCTGCACTTCTCGATTCTTCCCAGCCACGGCTCGAACGACTGCCATCCGGTTACATGCGTATAGACATAATTGCGATAGTACACGCCATGCAGCGCCAGATCAGGAAAGGTCCATTCACCGGCGTTGAAGCAGTAGCCCTGGTCGACGAATGCGGCTGTGTATTTCCGGTCACTGGGCATCTTCCAGAAAACGGCCTGCCGTCCATTGGCATTGCCCAGCCACTTATCGATGGCCAGCATGCCGGCGAAAGTCTTGCTGTTGGAAATGCGGGTAAACATGCTCTCCGGAAGATAGTCGAAGACCTGCCCTTCGAGCGGATCACAAACGTAACGAACGCCGAGCTGCAATCCGGGCTTGCAGGAGATGGAGTGTCCGGCGAACTCGATGCGCAGATCGGGCGTATTCTGCACCAGCCAATCATTGACGTAAATGATTTCGGTGCGCGGCACCGGCAGTCCTGCATATTCGGCCAGGCGCGTGGCCAGCATCTCATTGGCGAGCACGCGCAGGTGCTGGGGATTATTCTGGAATTTGACCACGTAGAACTCGCGGTCGCGTCCGCGCATCAGGTGCGACTGTGCTCCACCCCGCATGCGCCTGATGTGCTGCACCGCATCAATGGCCATAAGGCCGATATTGTACCGAAGGAAACAGCCAGGGAATGCGCGTGAACCCAAGCAGTAATCGGCCTACTCGCAGCGCAGGGCAATCATAGGATCGACACGCGTGGCATGCCGCGCCGGCACATAACTGGCCAGCACCGCCAGCCCGCCCAGTGAGACCGCGACTATCGCAAAGGTCAGCAGGTCATTCGGTTGCACGCCATAGATGAGTTGCCCCAATAAACGCGTACAGACTTCGGAAAGCAGCAATCCAAGAATCACTCCCACGCCTGCCAGCCTGGCGGTCTGCAGCAGCACCAGGTTGCGCACGTTTTCGGGGGATGCGCCGATGGCAATCCGGATTCCGATCTCTCTGGTCTTCTCCCGCACCAGATAGGAGATCACGGCAAAGATGCCCATGGCCGTCAGCAGCACTGCGAGCGCCGCCAGTCCGCCCAGCAGGATCAAGGCTGCGTTCCATGGCTCGAGAGATTCGGCCAATGCCCCATCACGCGGCCCCACACCCCGAAGTGGCTGATCGGGATCCACGGTCTGCACCACTGCCGCCACGGATTTGCTGACGGCAGCAACTGAATCGTGAGTGTGCACCACCAGCGTGAGCGAGGGGAATGCGACTTGCGTATAAGGAACGTACAAAGTCGGTTCAGGCTCTTCGTTGATGCGGTCGCGCACGTCGGCAACAACTCCAATCACGCGCCGTGGCTTTTGTGCGCCGTTCACGTCCCTCCGCATGATGATCAGTGACTTTCCTACAGGCTGCTCGCCTGGCCAGTACCGGTGAGCCATGGCCTGGCTGATGATGCACACTGGTTCAGAATCGACGCGGTCAGTCTCAGCGAAGTTGCGGCCCTACAGCAGCGGTATGGCCGTCACTGGAAAATAGCGAGAGTCGATCAGGCGCAAAGCCGCGTCGTTCAACTGCTTCCCTGAAAGAAGTGTAAAGGTCAACGAGAAGTGACCGCCGTCCATGGGAAGCGGGTACGCCACAGCCGCATCGTCCACGCCGGGAAGTGCCCGCACTTTCCGGCTTACCTGCTGGTAAAAATCTACGACGCTGGCGTCGGTCTGGTACTTGATTCTGGGTAGCGACATGCGAACGGCGATGCGGTGATCTGTAGCAAATCCAAGCGAGACGTGCTGAGGAGCGCTCAAGCTGCGCACCAGTAGTCCAGTGCCAGCCAGTAACACCAGGGAGCAGGCAATCTCCGCGATGGCCAGAGCATGGCGGACATAGCGTCCCCGAGTATCGCCGGTTGCTGTGCCGGACGAGCGGCGCAGGAGGTCCTGCAGTCTGGAACGGACGACCAGCAAGGCGGGAACAAGCCCGAAGATCATTCCAGTCAAGATGGAAATCGCCAGCGCGAAGAGCAACGCAGGTACACTGATCTCAATGTGCGCAACTTCCGGCACCCAAGGTAATAAGAAGAGCAGGAGCTTTTTGCCGGCAAGAGCAACACCTAGTCCCAGAAGACCTGCTGTCACACCGAGACATACTCCTTCGGCAGCAAGCTGCCGCATCAGCCGCGCTGTAGTTGCACCCAGCGCCATGCGGATTGCGAGTTCCCGGGTTCGTCCGGTCATGCGCACCAGCATGAGATTGGCGATGTTCGCGCACGCCACCAGCAGCACCAGTGCCACCGTGCCCAAAGAAACGAGCAGAGTGCTCTGCATGTCACCCGTGAGGTATTTTTGCAATGGCAGGATTGCGGCAGCCCCGAAGACATCTGCGCCCGGATGCTCGCCATGGATACCGCGCATCACCCGGTTCAGATCTTCAGTGGCCTCTACGGGAGTGACTCCCGGTTTCAGGCGCGCAATGACTTCCAGGAAACGGGAGTCGCGCCACATCATGCGGTCAGGACGAATCTGCCGCTGCAGCGGCACCCATAATTCCACGTTCTGCCGCTCTTCATTGAAGTCGGTTCCGGCTGGCATTACCCCAACCACGGTGAAGGCATCGCCGTTCACTCCAAGAGTCTTGCCAAGAATAGAAGGATCGGCCTGATACCTGCGTCGCCATAAATTTTCACTCAGCAGTACCGCCGGGGCAGCGCCAGCGCGATCTTCTTCAGCAAGAAAAGTCCGGCCCAGCAGCGGATGCGCTTTGAGCACAGCAAACCATTCCGCAGAAACGGCGTTGCCGAATACGTGCTCCGGAGAGCCTGCCCCGGTCAAGTTGTAATGAAAGCCAACCGAAGCAGCCACGCTCTCAAACGCGCGATTCTGGCTTTTCCAGTCAAGAAAGTTCGCTGGCGCAACACCGCTCATGCTGGAGCCATCATTGGGAGTCCTGGCTTCAAACAACCTCACGATGTGCGCTGAATCCTGATAAGGCAGTGGACGCAGCAAAAGTGCGTAGACAATGCTGAATACGGCAGTGTTGGCACCGATCCCCAGCGCCATTGTCAGGATGACCACACACGTAAATGTGGGCGACTTGCGCAGAGTGCGCAAAGTGTATTGCAGGTCTTTGAAGGACGGCATGAGGACTCCCACAGAGTGTAACCCCGTTTTCTACCGCGGAGGGGCGCAAAGAACGCAGAGGAACAAAATTGTTTATTTTATTGAGACTGGTGTTTTGATCGTACAAATTTCCTGCAGGGCGAGGGTTTACAATCGGGAACCATGAAAATCTTCTATCGGTTCCCCGCGGTCCTGCTTTGTGCTGGAACAATGGTTGGCGGCTTGCTGCTCAACCCACTCCACGCCGCTACGCCGGAAGAGCAGGCGGTACTGGCTTCTATCACGGCCATGTTTGAGGGCATGGCAAAACACGATGCCGAGGCAATCAAAAAGCCGTTACTGGCCGGCGGCACCATGGTGCTGATGCGGGAGGGCAAGCCCACCCAGATGACGTTTGAAGAGTTTGCCGAGCGGGTGGGAAAACCCGGAAAGGCACAGATTGCAGAGCGCATTCACGATCCGCTCGTGCGCATCGACAATGACCTGGCGGTAGTGTGGGCTCCGTTTGAATTTCTGGTGGATGGTAAGGTGGACCACTGCGGGACGGACCTCTTCAATCTGGTTCGCATGGACGGGAAATGGCTGATCGCCAGCGTCGCCGATACCGGACGCAAGGATTGTGCGGCCAAATAAACGGGTGTTTCGATCTGTACGACTACTGTTCAATCTTCTCCGCGGGCGATGCAATTCTCCAGCGCAGCGAGGGCGGCTGCGCTCCATCCAGATTTTGGTTTGGTTGCGGTCCTGCCGCGCCAGTCGTTGCCTATCTGGTGGTTTCCGGCTGGGCACGTTCGTAGATTTCCATGAAACGTTCGACGCTTTCCACATAACAGTCCGCAAAATCAACCACGTAGCGGCGCGTCTGGATCAGGTCTTTCGCCTTTTCCAGCGACCAGCCTAATACGCGCATGATCGCCAGTGTCATCATTGGAGCACGGTGTACGCCGGCAGCACAGTGGATGTACACTTTGCTTTCATCATCAGAGAGGGCTTCCAGAGCAAAATCAACTCCGCGCTGAAACAGTTCAGGAGGCTTGATCTGGAAATCGTCGTCAGTGGGGTTATACAGGACATAGACGCCGTGGGGCTCGGCCAGCGGGCGGTCGTCAAACTCAATCTGCATATCGATAATGTGGGTCACGCCCTTCCGCACTAATTCCTGCATGTTTTCTTCGTTCCATATGCCGCCGCCCACCGCAATGCGGCTGGTAATCCACGTCATGTCCATAACCGCATTTTAGATGCTCGCAGGCAAAAAACTGCTGGCAATATTAAAAAATCTGTATATTTCTTCTAAGTTTAATTATGTACATGGATATTGCACCCAGTTATGATGCGCACATACATGAAATTCCGCCAGTTACAGGAAAATCTGCGCCGCGCATTGCTGGATAAAATTGCAGACCGCGAGCTCACGGCCCTGGGATTGGCGCACCTGACAGGGTTTAAACAACCTCACATCACAAATTTTCTGAATCGCAAGCGCTCCCTGAGCCTGGACGCGATGGATCGCGTGATTGGCGTACAAAAAATGTCTGTGCTGGACCTGGTCGATCCGCAGGAGATCAACAAACGCGCCAGCATACTGCCGCCCAGTGAAGATGATTTTGAAAACGTGCTGCTGGTGGAAGGCATGGTGGCCGCCAAAGATGCGATCATCACCAGGGAAAAGGTCCGGGACATCCTGAAATTCAAGAAAAGCTTTCTCAGGCGCCTACGGCCTTCGGCGGAAAATGCACGTAATGGCTGGCAACGCTTTGTGCTTATCAAAGTCGATGCGCAGGACGGCATGAGCATGTACCCACGGCTGCTTCCCGGCGCAACGGTACTGATCGACCGGCACTATACGTCGCTGGAGCCTTACCGCAAGGACCCCAATCTGTACGCCCTCCGCCAGAATGGCGGAGCCACGGTGAAATACGTAGAGGTCTCGGGAAAGACACTCATTCTTCGGCCCCATAATCAGTCCTATCCTGTCTCTATTCTGGAAACCGAAGAGGGCAAAAGCGCCGCTGATTACATCATCGGGCGGGTGTGCCATGTGTCGATAGAAACGTAGCAGCCAACCCTTGAACATTTTCGTGAAACTCAAGTGCAATGCCGAGCCGATGCAATCTCCGGATTTACCGCTAAGGACGCGAAAGTAGCAAAAGAATCAATAAAGAGCCTGGCTCAAACATATTTACCCGTTTCACCCAAATTTCATTTACCCGGTCACCAGTCAGTGCAGGGGCTGAGTGCCGTGAGGGCTGGGTGCCGTGACTGCTGAGTGCCGAGTGCTATTTGCTTTTACAATAGACAGGTAATCTTTTTCTGGAGGAACTATGGACCAACTTTCAGGGCTACTTGGTACCCGCCGCAATGAAGATATCGCTTTAGACATGATGAAGTTCATCGCCACCACCACCGGATACGGCAAAGTTGGCTTTCCGGGCGCAGGTTTCCAGGGAGGCGTCAACAAGGCAGAGGATTTCGCCGGCCATCTGCTCGAGCTCTATACCAAATGTCTGAACACGGTAAATAGCGGGAAATAGCAGGCAGGGTTTGCTTTGACATGGTTTCTTAGGGATAATCGGGGGCAGCATATCTACTGCTGTCCCCAGTGAATTTGCCGAATTACATTACGCTCTCGCGTATAGCAACGATCCCGCTGCTGATCTGGATTCTTACTACCCCGTATTTAAACCATCCTCATCTCACGCACTGGAGCGGTGAGCGCGTCATTCTGGCTTCTATTCTTTTCGTTGCAGCTTCCATCACCGATGGGCTGGATGGCTACCTGGCCCGCCGCCGCGGCCAGATCACTACCATGGGTATGCTGCTCGATCCGCTGGCGGACAAGCTGATGATTACCGCTGCCTACATCACGCTGGTGCAGCTTGTACCCTCCATTGTGAACGTCTGGGCGGCAGTCATTATTATTGGCCGTGAGTTCCTGATCTCCGGATTGCGTTCCATCGCCTCTTCTGAAGGATTCACCATCGAGGCCAGCGAGCTGGGCAAGTTCAAGATGGTGGTGCAGATCGTCTCGGTGACTGCGGCCATCCTTGCTTATCACTGGGACATCTGGGATTTCGGCTTCTTCATCATGCCGGTGCGTCTTATTGCCCAAATCGCTATCTGGTTCCTGGTGGGGGTCACGGTCATCTCCGCCGTGGATTACTTCGTAGCTTTCTGGAAGAAGATCGACAAGCGTGTGGAGCGGCGGCGGCGGCGTCCATTTGTGCTGAGCCGGCGGAAGAAGAAGGCCTTGCAATCCGCTGAAATAAACAATCCTGCAAAAAGCTAATCCAAAACCGATCACTATTTCCGTCAAAGTAGATGAGCAATCTTTCAGTACCGTGACACGTCAGGATGTCGAGGCTGTAGTGGCACGGCTGACTCGGTTGCCGATTGAGGTGATCCGGCAATCGAAGATTTCTGCGGAACCTAAGCCGCCCAATCCATAAGCAGCAGCTCTCGGTAAAGAATGATTAAGCCTCTCGAAAACACTACCGCTGTGGCCTTAAAATGAGTAGTATTACTAGTTTTGTCAGTAGAGATGGACAGGGTTCCCGGCTGGCGCCCAAGGCCGGCTAAAGGCTTTCCGGGCCTTCAACTCATCTGATCGAAAATAATTAACCAATAAGCTTAAGAACTGTGAAAAACGCAAAGAAAATCTGGATTGCACTCATCATTGTGGCGGTGGCGGCGGTTGCCATTGCGGCAAGGATGCTGACCGCGCACGACTCGACCCAGTATTTCACTGAGAAGATCGACCGTGGGGACATTCGAACCGTGGTGGAAGCCACCGGAACCATCAACGCGGTGACGACCGTGCAGGTAGGATCGCAGGTTTCCGGCACCATCTCCAAATTGAATGCCGATTTCAACTCGCACGTGACCAAGGGAGAGGTCATCGCCCGCATTGATCCATCGTTATTGGAAGGGGCTCTGTTGCAGGCCAAGGCCGATCTTGAGACAGCCCGCGCCAACGCAGCCGCCGCCAGAGCGAACCTGGAAAAGGCAAAAGCGGCTGAAGCCCAGGCCCGCGCCGATTATGAACGTACCAAGCCCCTGGCCAAGCAGGGTATTGTGGCCCAGCAGCAGCTTGACGTATCGAAGGCGAATTATGATTCTGCGGTGGCCGCCATCGGCGTCGCACAGGCTGATACGCTTCAAGCCAATGCGCAGGTGCAGCAGAAAGCCGCAGCCGTTACCGTGGCGCAGACCACCGTTGATCACACCATCATTCGCGCGCCTATCGATGGAGTGGTGGTAAGCCGCAACGTGGATATCGGCCAGACTGTGGCTGCGTCTCTGCAGGCGCCTACCCTGTTCACCATCGCGCAGGATCTGACCAAGATGCAGGTTTATGCCAAGACCGATGAATCTGACGTGGGTGAAATCAAGACCAACCAACCGGTCGCGTTCAAGGTAGACGCGTTTCCTGCGGACCAGTTCAGGGGACATGTGTCACAGATCCGCATGAATGCCACCACGGTACAGAACGTGGTGACGTATGACACGATTGTGGATTTCGACAATCCCGAGATGAAGCTGTTTCCCGGAATGACAGCCTATGTGACCATTCCAGTAGCCACTGCTCGCGATGTTCTGAAAGTGCCGAACGCAGCCTTGCGCTATAAACCAGACTTGAAGCCAGACGAGGTGCGCGCTCTCTATGCCAAGGCCGGCATCACCATGGGCCAGCGTGGACAAGGCGGGCAGAGCGCGCGTGAAGGACAGTCTGACAATAACACGGGCGCTCGTCCGCAAAGCAATCAAGGACAAAGCAGCCCGCAGGGTGGCGCAAGGCCCGAAGCTGGAGCAAAGCCTGACCGGGGACAATGGAAGGGCCAGGGTGGAGGCAATGCCGGCCAATGGAAAGGCCAGGGCCAGGGTGGACAACGCCCCCAAAGTGCAGGTGGGCAGAGTCAGGAGGCACAACAAACACAGCGGCGTGAATCACGCGCTAATGATGTGGCGGTGATCTGGAAGATGATGCCGGACAAGAAGCTGGAACCTGTGCAGGTGCGCATCGGGATTACCGACCACACGACAACGCAACTGGTAGAGGTACTCAAGGGACAACTCAACGAAGGTGACACGGTCGTCACCGGTGCGAGCCGTGGCTCTACGGCCAACCGCATGCCCGGTGGCTCGGGACCTCTGGGCGGACCGCCCCGGGGTAGATAGGCATGGGGAACACCGTTATCAGCATGGTTGAGCCGGTCACGCACTCAGGCAGCACAGACTCTGTCATCCGGGCAGAAGACGTTCACAAATATTACGAACTGGGCGATAGCCGGGTGCACGCGTTGCGCGGCGTGAGCATGGAAATTACCCGGGGTGAATTCGTGGCCGTAATGGGATCGAGCGGCAGCGGAAAATCCACCTTCATGAACATTCTCGGCTGCCTCGACCAACCCTCCAGCGGGCGCTACTTCCTTGAAGGCATCGATGTATCGACGCTGGAAAAGAAGCAACTGGCGGCCATCCGCAACCAGAAGATCGGCTTCGTGTTCCAGGGATTCAACCTGCTGGCGCGCACCACGGCACTGGAGAATGCCGAGCTTCCGGCGTTCTATGCCCGCGTGTCACAGGAAGAGCGTCTGCGCCGCGCCAAAACCGCGCTGCAGATGGTGGGGCTCGGTGACCGCATGGACCATTTCCCTTCGCAACTCTCCGGAGGCCAGCAGCAGCGCGTTGCGATTGCCCGGGCACTGGTGAACCGGCCTTCTATTCTGCTGGCCGATGAACCTACAGGCAATCTCGACAGCCGCACCTCAGTCGAGGTGATGGAGATTTTCCAGAAGCTGAATGAAGAGCAGGGGCTGACCATTGTGCTGGTCACGCATGAGCATGACATTGCGCAGTTCTGCAAACGCGCGGTGGTCTTCCGCGACGGCACCATCCGCAAAGACGACCTGATTTCGAACCGCTCCATTGCTGCAGATGTTCTGAAAACCATGCCGGTGCTCGAGGACTGAGAATGACAGAGATCCTGGCGACAATTCGCATTGCATTGCGCGCCCTGGCGCGCAACAAGCTGCGCTCCGGACTGACCATGCTGGGCATCATCATCGGCGTGGGCGCAGTAATCGCCATGGTGGCCCTCGGACAGGGCGCGCAGGAGCAGGTACAGCAGCAGATTGCGGCGCTGGGCTCCAACATGCTGTTTGTGATGTCCGGGAATATGAATCGCGGCGGCGTGAGGCTGGGTATGGGCAATACGCAGAACCTGGTGGCTGCGGACGAAGAGGCGATCGTACGTGAGTGTCCAGCGGTGGCGATGGCTGCGCCGGGAAGCGGGTCCGGAGTACAGGTAGTCTTCGGCAATGACAACTGGGGTACGCAGGCGACAGGCACTGAGCCGCAATACTTCGACATTCGTGACTGGCCCATGGCCGAAGGCGTGAGCTTTACCAATGAAGACGTGCAACTGGCAGCCAATGTGGTCGTAATTGGGGAAACGGTGCGCAAGAATCTTTTTGGCGCTACCGATCCATTGGGCCAGACGGTGCGCATCAACAATCTGCCGTTCAAGGTTGTTGGCGTACTCACTGCTAAAGGACAGTCCGGCGCTATGGGCAACGATCAGGATGACGCCATGTTCATCCCCATTACCACGCTGCAGAAGAAGGTCACCGGACAGAACTGGCTGCGGTTCATCTCCGTTTCCGCCAAATCCAAGAACGAGACCTATGCGGCACAACAGCAGATCGAAGCCCTGCTGCGCGACCGCCACAAGCTGCGCGGCGGAAAAGATGATGACTTCACCGTGCGCAACCTCGCTGACGTGGCCGAAGTCGCGGACCAAACCGGACGCGTAATGACACTGCTGCTCGCCTCCATTGCCAGCGTTTCACTGCTGGTAGGCGGCATTGGCATCATGAACATCATGCTGGTCTCGGTGACAGAGCGCACGCGAGAGATCGGCATCCGCCTGGCCATCGGCGCTACTGAGGATGACGTGCAGAGGCAGTTCCTTATTGAAGCCGTAACACTCAGCATTATTGGTGGCGCGATTGGCATCATTGTGGGACTGCTGGTTTCTTATCTGATCCCGCAGGTACTGGGCTGGGCGGCCTCAGTATCGATGATGGCCCTGGTCATTGCAGTGGTGTTCTCATTCGCCGTGGGCGTGTTCTTCGGCTATTATCCGGCACGCAAGGCCGCAAGGCTTAACCCGATTGAGGCGTTGAGATATGAGTAGTAGATCGTCAAAAACAAGCCGCGAATGAACGCGAATTGATCCAGCCAACCTATTCTGGCCTGAAGCTACTCTTCTAAACAACAGTCCGAAACTTTGCCCAAGTTGTTCCCACAAATTGAAGTGACCCAATGAACTGCTGTCAGTGTGGGAAGCTCACGTTGTTGTTCGTTCCGGCTTTCATCCTGTCAATTTAACGGGTGGTGGAGGCGTAAGCACTTACTGCAAATCCCGCGACGCCAGGTGTCGTCTCTGGGTCGAACCCTCCGGGAGGTCAGAACCCACCAATACAAGGAAGGTTGACCGCAGAGAACACAGCGCAGCAATCAAAGATCTTGCCGCTGGTGAGACTGCATACTTGGGACTACGATGCAGCCGACCGTACCATGGTCTTGACCGGCTCGACGATGCGCACTTGTTTTGCGCTGCGCGCCAGGTACAGCCATTGGCTGGAGGCCAGACAGGAGAGCAGCCATATCACAGATGCGCCGGTCACGTCGAAGATGTCTCCACCGAACAGCCGGAACAAGAAAGGCAAAGGCAGCACGGCCATGCTGCAAAATGCGGCCCTGACAAGCCACCGCTTCACTGCAGACTGCATACGGTCGGGATATTGCAATTCCCATGTTCTGCGCTCACGTCCGGAATGCCCATGCTTCCATTCCTCTGCCGTCCACATCCGGCACAATACAGATCCGATGAT
Source organism: Candidatus Angelobacter sp. Gp1-AA117 (assembly GCA_003223515.1). GTDB lineage: Bacteria > Acidobacteriota > Terriglobia > Terriglobales > Acidobacteriaceae > Angelobacter. The sequence continues at coordinate 61,030 of QHVI01000015.1, read as the reverse complement.
TGCCAGGGAGAACGAGAGCAGGTCTTTCATCTCAAACTCGCCTTGCACTGCATGGAAAATGACATCTTCAAGGGTCTCTACCACCCAGAAGAAGCAACACCACATGGAAACCTGTGCAACCCGCATCTGCGGGTTGACGGGCTGAATCAGCAGAAAGAGCTTCCGCATCAACCCCGGTGAGGGTTCATAGCCACGGCACCATCTCCTCTCGGCCAGTGCCCATGACCTGAATACCAGCACGCCGTAACACACCAAGACGATCACGTCTGCCACGGTGTCATTGTCTCGAATGGAGCCGCGTTTCCAGAGATACACCATGAGAGCGATCAGTAACGGCCCGGCGGACATGAACAGGTAAGTAAATCCGTGGACCAGACGCTCACGTTCACCCTCCGGACGAAAGCAGAGAAACAAGCGTTGCAGCAGGCTCAAGTCATGATTAGAGTCGTGCCGGTGCGACTCAGCGGCTTCCTTCCTGAGATCACTTAGTTTCTTCAGGGTGGTTTGCAGGCTTATTTCCAGGTGCCCGCGGACCGCAGAGCCATATTCTCCCTCAATTCCCTGGAGCCTTTTCACCACATCAACTAACTCGACCGCCCGCGCCTCTTCATCTCTGAGTTTTTTTCCCAGAGACTGGGCCTGGAGAAAAGATGAGACGGTTCTTGTGACGGTAGCTGCGGTCCCAAAACCGGCGGCTACGGAAGAACAGATCACCCTCCAATTCTGGGGGATCACTGAAGCAAGAGTCCTCAGATCCAGCATGATTCACCTTACATATCGCAACACACTGCAATTCGCATTGCAGGAAAAGACAGGCCCTGTCATGACCTGTTTGTGATCCGTTGATTTTGGTTGAGCCAAGGGGGCAATGGCTTGGGGGTAGCACGTCTGGGAATTCGGTGCTCATTATTAAGAACGGAATTCGGGCGGCTTTCCCTAACTTTTTGTGTCTGAGTGTGCCAAAACTTGGTTCTTGATTGCCTGCCCTCTTACCGACTAAAGTTGAACATCTCTGCAATGGCCGAAAATCAGGATAATTCCCGTCCTATCACCAACCTCCTGGTCGAATTGCGCAAGGGCAACAAGGAGGCGGAGGCACAGCTCATTCCTTTGGTCTACAACGAGTTACACCGGCTGGCGCGCCACTACATGCGGGGCGAACGGGAGGGCCACACCCTCCAGACCAGCGCCCTGGTCAATGAGGCTTATCTGCGCCTGATGGGCGAACATGGGATCGACTGGAAGAACCGCGCGCATTTCTTCGGGGTTTCAGCACAGATCATGCGGCGCATTCTGGTTGACCATGCCCGCAACCGTGATGCGCAGAAACGCGGCGGTGACGTCCAGAAGATCTCACTTGAAAATGCCTTTGTCTATTCCGATGAGCAGTCCTGGCAGGTAGTTGCGGTGCATGAAGCACTCAACAAGCTGGTGGAATGGGACGCAAGGCAGGCGCAGATTGTGGAAATGCGCTTCTTTGGCGGGCTCAATGTAGAGGAGACCGCCGAAGCGATGAGCCTCTCGCCCACCACCATCAAAAGGGAGTTCCAACTCGCAAAAGCCTGGCTTTACGGTGAACTGAGCAAAAATATTAAGGCATAATAGCCAGAGATGACTCCCGAGCGCTGGGCCCGTATCAAGGACGTATTTGCCGCCGTAGTGGACCAACCGGCAGAGGCACGCACCCCTGCGCTTATCGGCATGTGCCAGGGCGATCAGGATTTGCAGGCGCACGTGGAAGAATTGCTTTCTCAGCATGATGAGATGGGCAAGTTTCTCGACGGCACTCCTCCGTCAAAGGTTGGCGGAAATGAGCGCGTTCTCCAGCCGGGAGAGGCGCTGGCTGGCCGTTATCGCATCACTGCACATCTTGGGAGCGGTGGCATGGGCGAGGTCTATGAAGCTGAAGACCTTGAGCTCAATGAGCAAATCGCTCTTAAAGTCATCCGCCAGCATACATCGATTGGCTCTGCCATCGTTGACCGCCTGCGGCGCGAAGTCCAATTGGCGCGCAAGGTAACCCACCCCAATGTGTGCCGGGTATTCGACCTCGGGTATCACCGTCAGGATCATGTTGAGATCATTTTTCTGACCATGGAGCTGATCCGCGGAGAAACTCTCTCGGAGAGACTCAAGCGGCTGGGCAAGCTGGAGCCCCAGGAAGCCTTTCCGATTGCGGTGCAACTGTGCCAGGCGCTGAATGCAGCGCATCAGGCCGGGGTGCTGCACCGCGATTTCAAGTGCGGCAACGTGATGCTGATCGGGTCAGGCGAGCAGGTGCGCGCCGTCGTCACCGATTTTGGCATTGCGCGGGGAATGTCCTCCGCCCAGGATCACACTGGCACAGTCACCGCAGGCATGATTGTGGGCACGCCTTCTTACATGTCTCCGGAGCAGATCATGGGCAAGCCGCTGACTGCGGCCAGTGATATCTATTCGCTGGGGCTGGTGCTCTACGAAATGGTTACCGGCAAGCGGCCATTCCATGAGCAATCCAGTTGGACCGAGGCATTGAAACGCCTGACGGAAAATGCGCCTGCACCGGTCCAGTCTGTCCCGCAGGTGGGCGCTAACTGGAACGCTACCATTCTGAAATGCCTGGAACGTGACCCGGCCAAAAGATTCTCTTCCGCGCAACAGGTGATCGAATCTCTGCGCTACGGTCCGCGCCCACGCTCGTGGTCGCGGACGGCTATGGCTGCGCTTGCCTGTGCGCTTTTGCTGGTGAGCGCCGCCACATATTTCTTCTTCAACCGCTGGGGGGCTGTGCCATTACCTCAGGAAAGACACATTGCGGTGCTGCCATTTTCATTCTCCGGGTCTGATGCTTCAGACCGGGCCATCGCCAACGAACTGGCTGAGTCGTTGAACGGATATCTGGCAAGGCTCCAGGCTTCTGAAAATTCACTATGGGTTGTGCCCTGGTCTGAAGTCAAAAACCGCAAGCCCCAGGACACCGCCGGCGCGCGTACTGCACTGGGCGTGAACCTGCTGATCACCGGCAGCCTCGAACATAAAAATGACAAGTACTACCTGCACATCCAGCTCAAGGATGCACAAAACTCGCGCGACCTTCGCTCCCAGGTAGTAGAAGCGCCACAGAGCCAGGCTGTAACGCTGGAAGATACGCTCATCGAGCGGACATCGGCTATGCTCCAGATACACGTACCGTCTGAGTTGCAGCACCATATCGCTGAAGACGAAACCACAGTTCCCGGCGCTTTCGAGTTTTATGAACAGGGAAAAGGGTACCTGGCCCGCTACGAAGGGCTGGAAGACGTTGACCGGGCAATCTCATTGCTGCAAACGGCCATCGACAAGGATTCACACTTTGCGCTGGCATACGCAAACCTTGCATTTGCCTATGCCGCGAAATACCGCCTCACCGCCGATCTCAAGTGGCTCGACAAGGCCAAGCCGATTTGTGAACAGGCAATATCTCTAAACGACAAACTGGCGCCTGCCCATGTCACACTCGGCATGATTCGTGAAGGCACGGGCAACCTGGATGGCGCAATTCGCGAGTATGAACAGGCGCTGGAGTTGGATCCTACTGACGATTACACGCGAAACCTGCTCTCTCTGGCCTATGACAAAGCAGGGCGGCTGCTTCAGGCGGAAGCCCTGTTGAAGTCTGCCGTGAAACGCAACCCGGCAAGCTGGGTGAACTATAACTTCCTGGGCTATTTCTATTACCGCCATGCACAATACAGCCAGGCGGAACCGCAGTTCCTGGCCGCCAGCCAGCTTGCTCCTGATAATCCGCGCACGTTTTCCATGCTGGGCGGAGTCTATCTTGCCGAATGCAAGTACAAGGAAGCTGAGGATATCCTGGCCCGGCAGGTCGCGCTCCAACCCACCTATGCTGCCTACTCGAACCTGGGCACCGCCCGGCTGCATCAGGCCCGTTATTCTGATGCCGCCCAGATGTTTCAAAAGGCGACCGGACTGCGTCCTGATGACGACCGCCTCTGGTACAACCTGGGCAATGCTTACTCAATGGCAGGAGAACAGGCAAAAGCCACTGCGGCTTATCAGAAGGCACTGGAGCTGGGTGAGCGCGTTCTCGCAGTACGCCCGAAAGACGACCAGTTACAGGGCAGGCTGATCTTGTATTACGCCAAGCTGGGCCAGAAGGAAAAAACGCAACGTACCCTGGCGCAACTGGCACGACGCCCGGTGAACGAGCCCGAGATATGGTTCAATGCTGCGGTGGCTTACGAACTTCTTGGAGAGCGCGCCCATGGTCTCGATGCTTTGCATTCCGCCGCCGAAGCGGGCTATTCATTGTGCGAGATTCAAAGCGCCCCTGAGCTGGCCTCCCTCAGAAACGATAAGCGCTATATCGCCGCTCTGGGCACGGCCAATAAGTAGACCCCAGTTGATATCGATGGTGGGCTTCTTTGTCTCTCTTTTTCGCCTTATGGAATGAAAGAAATCCTGGAAATTTTTGGAAAAGGAGGGAAGTTTTATGAACTACCGGGTAACCATCAGCGAAACCGATCAAACGCTGCAACTTGATCCACACGACTTGGAAGGTCCTCTGAGCGTGGGAGACGTCATTGAATGGGGATCTACGCTCGATAGTGCAACGTGCCAGGTTGGAAATTTCTTCCCCCCACACTGCTTCGCCCCCAAGACCCTAACCATTGGTCCTGGCGGCAGGGCCTATGCTCTCCTCCTTGCATTGCCTACTTCATTCCAGAAGATTACCTATTGGTGTACGCCAACAGCACCGCAAGTGGCGCAACCAGGCACCCAACAAGATACGGAGTCGTATGACCCCGGCCAGGGCATTATCATTGTCGATCCTCCGCTGCCTGGCGATGACGATCACAAGGACAAGCACAAACATAAGAAACAGGAGCGGGAAGCGGTAATTGGTTAGGCAGCAGTCAGTGCAGAAAAATGATTGCCTCATCTTGACCGGGTAGATACATTGAACAGGAGCACGACTTGAGCAGCCAACCTGCTGATCAGGAAGTGCTCCTGTCTTTATCAGGACACCAGGTATTTCAGCGGAATCTTGAATTGCTGTTCTTGCTTCAGACGTGAATCCCATCGCAAGGAGAAAATCTATCAATGGCAGAAGACATCACTATCAATTCCAGTTGTCAGCCCAGCCCCGGTTCTGTGACAGTGCCGCACAACGATAAGATCAAATTCGATAACAAAAGCAGCGGCGAATGCACCATCACTTTCACTAATCCCGGGCCTTTCGATGAGAACCCGGTGAAGGTGCCCCCGGGTAAAACAAAAGAAAAGGTAGCGAACAATTCGGGTAATTGGAACTACACCACCTCCTGCGGTACAGGCGCCAGGACGAAGGGCACGGCTGGGGATGGTGATGGGATCATTATTGTCGATCCACCTATGCCAGGCAGCCATGGCCAGGGTCACCACCCAAAAAACAAGTAAGCCATTCATTTACAGTGACTTAGAAGGGGCGGGTGAGGTGGTTCTCATCCGCCCTGCCAGTTTTTGAGATTTACGGTCTGTTTTTCCCCCTTTTTCCGCCTTTATCAGCAAAGCCCGGTGTACCGGAAAGAGGGAGTATTCAATGTCATCATCAGCAATCGCCCAGCTCCAATTTATCAACGAAATTCCAGTAGATGCTGCCAGGGTGGAAAGCCCTTTTCTGCTACCTGAACCGGCCATACCGCGGCCTGAGATAGCAGGATGCAAGGTACGGATCACGGGCAAGACACCCATCTATGTGATTGACCGGAAAGGCTATCGCCGCCTGGTTCCCTTCCCGCTTACCTTCATGAACCTGTTCCACGACTATGCTGTTTTCCAGGGCCTGCTCGTGTCTGAATCCGTCAGCCAAATAGCCGAGGGGCTGGCGCTTGAAAATGGCACGATCCTGGTGAGAGGCATGCATTCCGAAGACATCTACCTGATGGACCGCGGCAAAAAGAGACTGGTCAGCAGCCGCCGGGTCATGGATAAGTACGACTTCAATGAAGCGAGTGTTGTGGTGGTGTCGCAGGTGCTGGTCGATGCCATTCCCACCGGGGAAGTTTGGGATTGATCTAAAAAATTACTGAAAAAAATGATCCCTTTTGGACGAGCTTTGCGCCTTATATAACGGAAACAGAATTTGAGCAGGTGGTGCTAGGGGGTAGTAACTCCTGCTCAAATCTGTTTCCTTCGCAATTATCTGGATGAGCCTGATTTTTTGCGCACGTTGAGAAACGCATTCCTCGCGCCGGAGACATACGGGAGTCTGTCTCCGGCTTTTTTGCCTGCCAGCCCTGGCGGATGCCAAAGTTCATAAAAACAGGCAAGTCGCATTTGTGGTCTAAAATACAGCCATGGCCACAATCACCCTGCTCGTGAATGGAAGCCAACTCCAGGCAGAAGCCGCTGCAGATGAATCCCTGCTTTCAGTGTTGCGCAATGGCCTGGGCCTGACCGGAACGAAATATGGCTGTGGCGAGGGCCAGTGTGGCGCCTGCACGGTCTTGCTGGATGGCAAACCCGTACGCTCCTGCCGGACGCCTGCAGCTTCGGCCATCGGCAAAAAAATCTCTACAATTGAAGGCCTCAGCCGTAACGGCAGCCTGCATCCGGTGCAGCAGGCTTTTCTTGATGAGGAAGCTTTCCAATGCGGCTACTGCACGCCGGGAATGATCATGTCTGCGGTGGCCCTGCTGCAGAACACTCCTAATCCAACCGATGAGCAGATCGTACAACACATGAACGGCAATATCTGCCGGTGCGGCACTTATCCCCGCGTCATGGCGGCCATCCACAAAGCTGGAGGCAAAGGCAAATGACTGAACTCGAGCAGCATGAAATAGAACGTCTTCAGTATGGGTTTGCCGTCAGCCGCCGCGACCTCTTCAAGTTTGTTGGCGCCGGCCTGGTGGTAGGACTATGCGCACCGAAAGCATTCACGCAGGAATCAGGGGCCGGATTTCGCGGCGAGTCCGCCTCCCAGGATGTTGACTCGTGGCTGCACATTGCTCCGGACAGCAAGATCACCGTCTTCACTGGAAAAGTGGAGATGGGGCAGAACATCCGCACGTCTTTGGCGCAACAGGTGGCCGAAGAGCTGCGCGCTCCTTTGAATTCGATCACGATGGTGATGGGCGATACGGCGCTCACGCCATTTGACATGGGCACCTTCGGCAGCCGCAGCACGCCGCAAATGGGCAGCCAATTGCGAAAAATGGCGGCCAGCGCCCGCGAACTGCTGCTCGATATGGCAGCCCGGAAGTGGCAGGAAGACCGCTCGAAACTTTCGGCAGACAATGCCACTATCATTTCGCAGAGCGGCAAAAAGATTGGTTATGGTGAACTGACCGGCGGGCAAAAGCTGGTCAAGCTCATCGCTCAAGATCCTTCATTGACACCGGCCACACAGTGGCACGTTGCTGGAACCGCAGCCACAAAGGTGGATGGCGCGGCATTTGTTACCGGCTCACATCAGTACACCTCTGACATCGCCCGTCTGCAGATGCTCACCGGAAAGGTGCTCCGCCCGAATGCGTTCAATGCCACACTGGTCTCACTCGACAGCCGCGCAGCAGAGGCGCTTCCCAACGTTCGCGTGATCCGTGATGGAAATTTTGTGGGCGTGGTTGCACCCGATTCTGAACAGGCACAGAAAGCTCTTTCCCTGCTGCAAGCCCAGTGGAATGCGCCCGCGCAGCCCTCGGAAACGGAACTATTCGATTATCTGAAGAAGAATCCCGAAGCTGAAGGCGGTGGCGGATTCGGAGGACGCTCTGCCCATATCGTTGGCTCGATAGAGACGGGAATGTCATCGGCGACAAAGACCGCCTCAGGGACCTACACCGTGGCCTACATTGCTCACGCGCCGCTGGAGCCACGCGCCGCGGTCGCCGAGTGGACCGAAGACAGGCTGACGGTCTGGACAGGGACGCAGCGCCCATTCGCAGTGCGTGAAGAGTTGGCCAGCGCCTTTCACCTGAGCCTGGATCACGTGCGCGTGATCGTTCCTGATACCGGCTCGGCTTACGGAGGCAAGCACACCGGGGATGCTGCGGTAGAAGCAGCCCGGCTGGCTAAGGCCGCCGGACGGCCTGTGAAACTGGTCTGGACACGCGAAGAGGAATTTACCTGGGCTTATTTTCGTCCGGCTGGAGTCATTGAGATCAAGAGCGGTGCGAAGAATGACGGCACACTCGCCGCGTGGGAGTTCCACAATTACAACTCCGGCCCTGCAGCTATTCAGACGCCCTACAACGTGCCCCACCAGAAGATAGAATTTCATGCCACGAAATATCCTCTGCGGCAAGGCTCGTATCGCGGTCTGGCGGGCACTGCGAATCATTTCGCGCGCGAGTCCCACATGGACGAACTGGCGCAGGCCTTGCACATGGACCCGCTGCAGTTTCGGCTGAAGAACATTACCGACCCGCGCCTGCGGGCAGTCTTTGAAACCGCAGCCGCGAAGTTTGGCTGGGGCAAGCAGCGTGCACGGGCGAATCACGGATTTGGCCTTGCCGGTGGCTTCGAAAAGGGCGGCTATTTTGCAACCTGCGCTGAAGTCACCGTCGATCGCAATGCGGGAGAGGTAAAGATCGTCCGCGTGGTTGAAGCCTTTGATTGCGGGGCGGTCATCAATCCCAACGGCCTGCGCAACCAGATTTCCGGCGCGATCGTCCAGGGTATTGGCGGCGCAATGTTTGAAACGGTTCACTTTGTAAATGGACGCATCCTCAATCCTCATTTCAGAGACTACCGCGTGCCACGTTTTCGCGATGTTCCCCAGATCGAAGTTGAACTGATCGACAGAAAAGATGCGCCGTCCATGGGCGCAGGAGAGACGCCAATCATGGGTCTGGCTCCGGCGGTTGGCAATGCCATCTTCCATGCTACAGGGGTGCGGCTGCGCTCTATGCCGCTGGAGACAAAGAAACTGGCCTCAAAATGACAGAAGGAAGCAGGTGTTGCAGCCGAAAATCCTAAAAGGGAACAGATAAACTGTTGTTTACATTTGGCCGAACATTGTCATGCGATAATAACGTTGAGCCTCTGTGATACGTAACTATGCGTAAAGTCCTGCACTTCAGCTCTCCTCATGAACTCTATATCTGTGATGCTGTTGTCATCTGGTGTTTTGATGCCCGCTTTGAGCCTGGCTTCCGCAAGCTGCTGAAGCGTATCGGAGTCATGCAGGCGGATTCGATCCGCATTGCGGGCGGGGCAAAGTCGCTGGTCTCTCCCAACTATGAGAGCAACCGCCTTTTCCTGGTAGACCAACTCCGGATCGCCATGCGACTGCATGGAGCAAAAAGAGTCGTGCTGATGGTTCATTCTGACTGCGGCGCGTACGGAGGCTTGACGGCATTCGATAATGACCCCAAGAAGGAAGCAGAACACCATAGCGCAGATCTGCAAAAAGCAGCCGCTTATATCAAGTCAGTCATTCCAGAGCTGTCCCTCGAAGCTTACTTCATCGATTTCGAAGGCGTGTGGCAGATCGAATTGGCGGGAGAACAATTGTCGCCTGATGTAGCGGTGATGCCCACGCGCGTCAAAATGGCCTGATTAAGAACCTGTATATAACTGAAGTGAGGCCCAGTATCTGGGAAACCTGCGTATGTCTTTCATGTGAAGCATACGGAGTTTGGCATCGCGTAAGGCCCGAGACACTGTCGTCTTTTTGCTGCTGGTTAGTTCCCGATAAAAATCATTCATGAAATCAGGTATCACGTAATCATCTACATCCCAAAGCCCGGCAATGACCTGGTGTGCGCCTGCGCCGATAAACGCCCAAGCCAAGCCAACCAGACCTTCAGCATTATAGGTCCTTGCTCCTGCACCTGAACAAGCTGAAAAAGTAACGAGTTCCGCGTGCAGCGGGAACTTAAGGATATCGCGCGCATAAAGCCTGTAGTTGTGGTCTGGATCGGGCGACAGAATAAGGGCCGAATCCAGCGGCCGGGTAAGGCTGATACTGCCATGTGTAGCAAAGTGCATCACGCCGAACTGGCCGGGTGTGGACATTTTGTAAGCTGAGGCGGTGGCTTTCTCACGTTCAATGATGGTCCTTTGAGCAGGCGGAAAATTCTTTGCAGCCTTGTAGAGTTCATCATGAGCATTTTGGAGTTCAGGGAAGAGATTCGGCACTGCCATGGCATTGCCCATGGCAAGCATCCGTTCATCTCCGCGCAGTGGCCCGGCTTTTGATCTTATTGCTAATTGAATAGAGCTGGCGTTAACGACTTCCACATCTTCAATCCAATAACGGACCTGCGGATCCGGTTCAATGAGAGCTTCAAAATTCATTCTTCCCAGCTTGCCGTCGGGAATGATGATGAGCGTCATGTCGCCCGTAAGCAATTGCCGGGCAGGCTGGACGAGCATGTTAAATAAGCTGCGCCCAAGTTCTTCAATATCCGGACCAGTGCTGGTGGTGATCACGCCCTTCCGATACTGTTCAATTTTCTGTTCTATCTCATGCTTGTCAGGAAGAGAGAAACACTGGAAAGCAGTGGGTGTAATGACCCAAAGATACGATGTTTTGGGAGCCAGCCAATACGTGAATATCGCCTGTTTCTTTTTCTTGAGGAATGCCTGCACCGCCTGGATGGGCACTGCTTCAGGCCGGGCCTTCCTTCCTGGATTGAGCCCCTCTTCCAGCGTGCGTGCCCGCATGAATTCCGCAATGCCCAAGGCCTCCGGCTGCCGGTTTTGGTCAATCAGGAAGCGGATGTAATCCGTGTAAAAATCCACTTCCCTGCCGGAAAATGCGAGCCGGTTTTCTTTGTCCTTCATTGAGTTGCGGACTGCGTCGAAAGCCCTCAGGGCGGCGCGATATTGCCGTTCCGCGTTACTGATCTGTTTCGAAGCCGCATAAATATTGGCCAGCTCTCCCCTGGCCTCGGCCCTTACCGGCCCAGGCGTCATAGCATTCTGAATGACGCTATTTACCATCTTCTCAGCCGTTGGGAATTGGCCTCGGGCATTGGCGATGGAACCCTGCGTCAGCCGGTAAGAAAACTCATCGGGAAGGATTGAATTTTTCGATTTCTTTTTGTAGATGCTAAGGAAGCGCTCCGCTTGCTGGATGTATCTCTCCGCTTCATCCAACTGTCCTGTCTTCAGCGCCACCAGGGCAAGATTGTTGGAAACGTTGGCGGCGTTCTCGTTTTCTTTGAGCTGCTCAGCCATCTTCAGGGCCAACTCGTAATAATTCCTGGCAGCGGGATAATCCGTCTGGGCCAGGTTGACTCTCCCCAGATTGTTCAGAGTGGGATCTTCAATAAGATTCATTTCCGCTTGCCGGGAAAATTTGAGGGCATCCTCGAAGAAGCGCTCTGATCCGTCAATGTCACCCTTTTCCAGATAGCTCCAGCCCAGATTGAGTTCTGTGGCCGCCGCAATATGCCCCGCATGCAGAGAATTACTGATGTCGAGCGATGCCTGCAATGGACCCAGGGCTGCATCAAACTGGTTATGCTGCGTATATAGGCGACCCTGGCTGCCGAGGACCTTGGCTTCTAAGAGCTTATTGTTGTATTGACGGGCAAGATTCAGAGCTTCTTGCAGCTTCTTTTCCTGCCGGCCAATCAGGATCCGCTGCTGCTGTACTGTCGGCGCCTGCTTACCGTAGAGCAGCGTCGCCTCGGCCAGGGCAAGATCACCCGTGAACTCGGGAACAGCGGACACCAGTTTTTTCGCCTTCGCTAAAAATGCTTCTGCATTCTCCGGATCGTTAAGCAGGTTATAAGCGCGTGCCTGGGTCAATGTGGCACGAAAGTCAAATTCCCCTGATGCGAGCGCAACGGGAACACCTGGTTTGACAAGGTTCAGGGCTTCTTCACTGCGGCGCTGCCAGAGGCGGATTTCCGCTTCCAGCACGCGAAACTTCCAGTTCCAGACGATATCATTCTGCCGGGTCCGGCGAATTCCCTCTTCCGTAAGTGCAATAGCAGCGGGTAATTCGCCAGTGTCAGACTTGGTATTTGCGTCACGGTAAACGGCATCCAGGGAAGGCGGTTGAGATTTAGATACAACCGCATGGGATGAATGGTCGCAACCCGTGACAATCGAAGCTAATGTGAATACTGCTGCGGCAATGATTATGGATAGCCGGTGCCGTTGCCGGTGCCGGTTCCGGCGCCAAAGCTGCCACCATCGGGCGAACCCAACTCTACCCTCAACATGGTGACCCGGCGCATCCCATGAGTGATCATGAGTTCGCCCAGATAAAGTGTCCCAAATTGAGGAATCACTACGATTGGTCCACACGATTTGATCTCCGGCCCATCCAGTCCTTTAATGTCTGTGACGAAAGAACATATCATGGTTCGCCTGAGATCTTTACTTGCACTTTGGTCTATGAAGCCCTGGTGTACGTCCTTCAGGTGCTGGGGGGACTGTGGAGTCGGCTCCATTCCCTTGGCTTTTAGTTGACTGCCGATCAGGCTGTCCAGCAGGCGCTTCCGGCCCTTGACGTCACCAAACGCAGTTTGGCATTTGCCATAAGTATCAAAATCACAAAATGTCTGATGATCGGTTATAACATCAACTGCATGGCCGGCAATCTTGAGGCCATCAAAATGGCTGCCGGTAGTAATGATATTCGGCTCAGTTTCGGTAATAGGCGTGCCCGGAATATTCGTATCGTGTTCGCAGGCCAGGCGCGCCACAATCCTGTCGGCCGTTACCATATTTAAGATATTCAGGCCCTCAATTACGACAGAGATCCTGGTGGAATGCACGTGGTCGCCCTTTTCTTTCTCAATTCCCCCACCAACATCTGCCTGGGCCATCTTGAAAGAAATCAGGCCTTCAAAAGAGTAGTTTTCGACGCGGGATACGCCGGACCCTCCTGTGATCGGGAGGGAAACGGCCGCCTGCGGTTCCATTGTTTTTTGAAATGGGCGAACGAGGGTTCCGCCCAACGCACTGGCGTGACCATGATAGAAGTACATTCCCTTCTCCTTGTCGGGATTGCCTGGAACTTACTATCAATCCTGGAACTTTAGTTCAAACGGAAATTTGACCGGTTCTCCTTTTTTCTCATTCTCTGCAGTGACTCCCTGAACCAGTACAAAATACTTACCTGGAGAAAACCCTCTTGTGGAGAGCAGTATATCTACTGGATTTTCGGCGTCCTGCCTGGATGCATTAAGAGAAAGTCTCTGTGTCCCTGATTCCGTCAAAACCTTGATTTCATAGAAGCTGAATGATTCTCCGGAAGGATTGTAAGGAATATCAAATCGTATCCCAAAGGTCGACTGGCCCTTATGGATATTTACCACCACTCCCTGGTCCGGTTCCGCTGAACCGTGTGCTACCCCGATTCCCTGTAACACAACATGTTTTGTAAGAAGTTGCCCAACAGGAATCTCCCTGAGTTCATTAATGCGTTTAGCCTGGTAGCCGGAAAAACCAGTACATAGAAGAATGAGAGCAAAAGCAGCAGCAGGTACTGGCTGGCACACCGATTCCCAGGCCTTTTGCCAAAAACTGACTGGCACGTAACCAGCGCCTACTGTGTGGTCGTCACGTAAAACTTGCCAGGTATCTTCATAAAGCTGTGCCGCGCGAGTAGCCTCCTCTGTGCATTCGGAACAATTGAGCATGTGCGCTTCAAAGGCGTTCCGCTCTGCGCCTTTCAATTCTCCGAGCGTGTAAGCGGCGGCGGCATGGATTTTAATTGCGTGTTTGTGGTTCATACTTTTCACCTGATGATTAGCTGGCCCCTTTTCTGCGGGCGCGACCATTGCCTGAAGGCGGCTTTGGACCCGGAGGATAGAGGGCCCTGAAATTTTTCAGCGCGCGATGCAGCTTCACGCGGAAGTAATCGCGTTTGACTTTGAATCTCTGGCAGATTTCTTCCTTGTCGATTTCGTCAATGTAAAGAGCGCGAAGAATGGCCTGGTCTTTGGCTGGCATCCTGGCCAATATCGCGCGCACCTCACGTTGCTGCTCTTTGCGGATGATGTCGCTTTCCAGATTGGTTTCCCCATCCGGCACTTCGACTTCATCCACATCCATATGCTGATCGCGGCGGCGTGAACGGTAAAACTCGAGCAGGACGTTATGACACACGGCGGCAACAAATGCGCCAAACCGCTGTGGCTCGTGCACCTCACGTTGAGTGATGGCCCTCACCACGCGTGAGAATGTCTCCTGCTTCAGTTCATCGACGTCCTGAGTACTGAGTGATCTGGTCCGTAACTTGGAAACCAGAATAGCAGTGAAATACTGGACGAAATGTTCTTCCGTCCCAGGATCCCTCTGCTCAAGACGTCGAAGATAAGCCTCATCAAATGAAAAGAATTCCACGGTAATTGGCGATAAGTATACTTCAGCATTCGCATGTCTCTGTGGTTTTCTCTTCTTTGCAGGATAGCGGTGGGCATCAAAAACAGTAACCTTTACCTGCTGGATTCCTCCCGTAGCTACCTTCGGCGTCTTCAAAACTCCACGCTCCGTTAAATGACCTAAAACTTTTCTAAGGTTAATCTCTGTGGCACTGGACGATCTGATCCGAAATACAGTCCCTGTTGCGTACTTACATGAACCAGGGCCGATACAGATGTGATTGTTGTAAGAATTCTCTTATGATCCAGTGCCGGTACAATCTGGCCTTCAGAGATCATGCTGGACTCGGTCAGCACCATGGCTGAAGCAGGCCATCCGCCATCGGCATCCTGAATGCGGCGCAGGCCGGCGGCCATCGGCCATGCTTTCTGGATTCGTAACTGGCTCAGGCAGCGAAGCAGCAGAGCCTGTTCAAAGGCGCTCTCTGCATCGTAAAACGACATTAATTCGGACAGCTTGTTCAGGAGCGACCAGGAAACTTTCCCGGCATCCCAGTCCAGCACTGCGGAACATGTATAGAACCTTGAGATCAGACGCGAGGGCGGCAATGGTTTGCTGGTCTGCAGCCAGCAATTCGCGAGAAAGTTTACAGCCGCCGCATCCGGCCCGCCGATGGCATTCATAGCCACCGCAGTCACATCGGGAGCGCTGAACTTATACCTGTTAACCTGCAGACCACCGCCCGGAAAAACGGCAACCCCACCATCGGGACGGCGACAGTGGTGGATAAAGTCATACGCCTCGACCGGCACAGCGCGCCTGTGGCGGCTTAACGCCAGCATGGCCCAGGCGGTCGCCTCGGCATCAGAAGGCGATTTTGAGGTAAATCCCCACGCGCCATTGCTGCTGCGATTCTGCAAAAGCCAGTCGAGAGAACTTTCTATTTTCTGGCGCGCTCCAAAGGGAAGATACTCAGAGGGAAGCTCACCCATCCGGGCTGCCACGTAGGCTGTAACCCATACGTCCGATTCTCCGGAAGGAAGATTAAAGTCAGCCCAATGAGCGTCCTGCCACATGGAAAGCACATACGAGATGCCCGCCCTTACTGCTTCCGGATTCGTGCGCGGCTGGACAGGCTCAATACTGCACGCGCCGTACTGGTTCATTGTGCTTACCGACTTGAGATCTATATCGTCCATATTCGGGTATTCAGCTTCAATCCGTCTTTGCTTTCAGCAAAATCTCTGCCTTCATTGAGGTAGTGCTGACATCCCCGCTACCGTTTCACGTTTTTTACAGAAATGGATGTTCTTTTTACATTCAGGCAGGCTCATGCAACAGGCAGCAAACTCAGGAGTTTAGAAAAGCCTGTAAACGGGCCGTTCCGCAGGCATATCGAAGGTAATCAGAGCGCAAAACTGAACGATGCACGTTTGTCCACGAGGCGAACAAACTGTGCCTCTTGGGGAATCAACTTGATACACCTATGGGAAATCTTCAGGGTAGGCAGGCTGCCGGCCAATGCGAAAGAAAGCCGGGTGAAGCCTAGTTGGCCGACTCAAGCGCCGGGGCCAGTGTTTCACTCCGCACCGGGAAGCATTCCGTGCATTTCCGATTGCGGCAAATCAGCACCGCAGAGATCGAATGCTTATATACAAGATGCTCCAGCGTACTGGTCTCCAGTACGAGCGAGTACTTGTCAAAGCTTTGTACCTTGCCGGAAAGCTTCACACCACACAGCAGATACACGGTGACGTGCTTGTTGCCCTGTAAGGCAGCGGTCAAAAACGAATCTTGGATATTGATGACGGACATGGCTTTACGGAGCGGCAAGCCAGAGTCACCGGCCCCCACCGGTTCGTATCTGGCGAATGGCCCCAAAATAGTCCCATGCCGCCTATATGTCCAATATATAATGGGACTGCTTGCAATAGGCGTTAGCTATGGAAGTCCACCAGTTGCGCTATTTTTGCGCCGTAGCGGAGACTGCCAGCTTCACACGTGCGGCCGAGCGGGAGAAGGTTGCCCAGCCGTCGCTCTCCCAGCAGATCATGAAGCTGGAAAAAGAGCTTGGTGGCCGCCTGTTTGACCGCCTGGGCCGGACTGTGCGGCTTACCTCCATGGGAAAAGTGTTCCTGCCGCGGGCCCGGGCCATTCTGAACGAACTCAAAGCTGCCCGGGATGAAGCAGCCGCCAGCCAGTCCACACTCTCCGGCCCGGTTTGCATCGGCGCGATTCCGACTGTTGCACCGTATTTCCTGCCTGCGCAGATCGCGTCTTTTTCCGCCAAGTTTCCGCAGGCTTCCATTACCGTTGTGGAAGACGTGACCGCGCGCCTCATGGACCGTTTGCGCGCCAGCCTCGTCGATCTCGCCCTCATGGCCCATCCCACCCGCGCCAACGACCTGAAATTCTTTCCTTTGTGCAGCGAGCGGTTATTCGCCATTCTGCCCAAAGACCACCGGCTTGCGAAAAGGCGCAATGTACTGCTTGAGGAACTGCGCGAAGATCCCTTTCTTCTTCTGCGTGACGATCACTGCTTCCGCGAGACGGCCATGGAAATGTGCAAACGGGCCCGCCTTTCACCGCGCATTGTCTTTGAAACCGGACAATTCAGCAGCATTCTTGGCATGGTAGGAGCAGGAATGGGAATTTCAATCATTCCGGAAATGGCGGTGGAGCGCCGTTCCGATTGCAGCTTTGTGCTGATTGCCGACGAGAATGCCCTACGCACGGTGGGCGTTGTGACCCTGAAAGGAAGATTTCTCAGCCGGGTGCAGCAGACTTTCCTGGAGCACATGCGTTCGCAGAGTGAGGCGAAAATTCCGGATTAATAAAAGAAGCGCTCAGCACTGAACGAATTAGGGACATGGGTAATTGGTAAATGAGTAATGGGACTTGAGGCACAGGACTCATTTATCCAACTACCAAATCAATTCCAGGGATCAATTACAATTTGGGGTCGGCGGAACGCGCTGAATCAAACTTATGCGAAGCTTTGAGAGTCTCTCCGAACGCGAAATACTTGCTCTTGCCATGTCGCTGGAAGAAGAGGATGAACGTATTTATTCCGCCTTTGCCGAAGGACTAAGGCAGGATTTTCCAGCTTCCGCAGCGCTGTTCGAGGGTATGCGCCAGGAAGAGGTCACCCATCGCAACCGTCTGCTGGAGCTATACCGCAGCAAATTCGGCGATCACATCCCGCTGATTCGGCGGCAGGACGTAAAAGGATTTGTTCACCGCCGTCCCATCTGGCTGGTTCACCCTTTCCGCCTGGAGAAGATCCGCAACGAAGCTGCCACCATGGAGGCGGAGACCCGGCGTTTTTATGAGCGCTCTGCAGCTCGCATGCAGGACGCCGGCGTTCGGCAACTGCTCTATGATCTGGCCCAGGAAGAGCGCACGCATCAATATCGCGCCGAGGAACTGGAACAAGACAAGCTTCCTGAACACGCAGTAGCGCAGGAGGAGGAGGCCAATCGCAAGCTGTTCGTCCTGCAGATTGTTCAGCCCGGTCTGGCCGGCCTCATGGATGGATCTGTTTCTACGCTGGCGCCGGTTTTCGCTGCGGCATTCGCTACGCAGAACACTCATACCGCCCTCGTAGTCGGATTCGCGGCCTCCGTTGGCGCGGGCATCAGCATGGGATTCGCAGAAGCGCTCTCCGACGATGGCAGCCTCACCGGCCGCGGACATCCCTGGGTACGCGGCGTGGTCTGCGGGCTTATGACTGCTCTCGGCGGCGTGGGGCACACCATTCCCTTCCTTCTTCCGAATTTCCACCTTGCGTTCTCCATCGCGGTTGCAGTTGTCATCGCTGAATTGCTGGCCATCTCCTGGATCCGCCATCGTTACATGGAATCTACGTGGATTTCCGCCACACTACAGGTGATCTTGGGAGGCATTCTTGTGTTCCTGGCTGGATGGGTGCTTGGAAATGCCTGACGCAAAATGCAAATTGTTGCGTATGAAAAGTCTTCTGCTTGCAACGATCCATGATGGATCGAAATCGAGGGTAATAATATACTTGACTAACCAACTCGTTTCGGGTACTCTGGATTAGTCATGAGCAAGCCCAAAACTCTCCAGACCGCAATCAAGCATTTTAGCAATGAGCAAACCTGCATTGACACCGTTGCCGCTGTTAAATGGCCGGACGGAATCCCGGTTTGCCCGAACTGTGGCGGTAAAGAGCATTACTATCTCGCCACACAGAAACGCTGGAAATGCAAGAACGGGGAATGTGGCAAGCAGTTCTCCGTAAAGGTCGGCACGATCTTTGAAGACTCGCCATTGCCTCTTGAGAAGTGGATGCTTGCCATGTGGATGATCGCGAACTGCAAGAACGGCTCTAGCTCTTGGGAGATTCACCGCGCTATCGGCATCACTCAGAAATCCGCATGGTTCATGATGCACAGAATCAGACTCGCAATGCAGAACGGCTCCATTATGAAATTTGGTGGTGAGTGCGAAGCAGACGAAACTTTCATCGGCGGTAAGGCGCGGAACATGCACATGGATGTTAAGAAACGCCGTATTACTGGTTCCGGCCCGACCGACAAAACCGCTGTAATGGGAATCCTGCAACGGGGCGACAAGAGCAGAGGGACTCACAGCACAGTGCGTACAACGGTTGTAACGAACCGCAAAAAGAAAACTCTTCAGGCGGAAGTAAAGGCCACTGTCCAAGCTGGTTCCGCTCTTTACAGTGACGCACTTCTCTCTTACAACGGTCTGGAATCTGATTACGCTCATCAGGTGGTAGATCACGCAGTAGAGTACGTGCGCGGCAGAGTCCACACAAACGGTTTGGAAAATTTCTGGTGCTTGTTCAAGCGTGGCATCAATGGAACGTATGTTTCTGTTGAACCTTTCCACCTGTTCCGCTACTTGGATGAACAGGAATTCCGCTTCAATAATCGCGGCACAAAAGACAACCCTGTTGATGACGGTGACAGGTTTATGATGGTTCTCTCGAAAGTTGCTGGTCGGCGGTTAACCTATAAGGAACCGACTGGCAAGGTGGGAGAAACGGCAGAAGCATTCTAATCTTCATGGTCGTTTGAAGCGCGGGAAACGGGTGAAGTCTTAGCCCGTTTTTTCCTCTTCTTTGCAGCCCGCTCCGCTTCCAATTTTGCTTTGATCTCAGAATGAGGAACACTCACGACTTGACGCAACAGGTTCTCAAAAGCCGTGTATTCGTCCGATGTCTTGGGATTAGACTTCATGCTCCCATCATATCGCTGAAACACTTCCGTAATCAGTCAATTAACGAACCAGTCAAGAAAAATCTTGACATTAAATCAAGAAAACACTAGTGTATGACAAGTGAAGGGTTTATCCCCAACCCCCTATCCGCCAAACAGTTAAGGGAAATTGTTCTGGATGCGATACAGAAGAATCCCGATTACGAAAGCCCTGAGTCATTTCACGCTCTCTTTGACCATTTAGAACGGGGCTTGAGCACGGACGATGTGATTCATGCGCTTGAGGGAGAATGGACGATTGCACGTCACTCCTTCAACAAAACAGAGTGGCAATACAAGTACGAGATTGATGGATATTCGGTTGATGAAGACCCCATCACGATCTTGATTGCAGTTGACACCCGAGCTAGAGAATTCACAGTCGTAACCAGGTGGAGAAACGACGATGACAACTGATACAGGTGACACGCGAACAGAACACATTGCGACACGCGAAACCCCGTTTCATTTTGTAGACAGTGGACTCCCCAACATTTACCTAATCGGAATCACGTATTACAAGTACTCATCTGGACGTGTTGTCGCAGAAATTCCCGCCATCAAACAACTGATGCAGTTAATTGCACGCGACCTCATAGAAAAGCCTACCGCCTTATCAGGTGAAGAGATCCGTTTTCTCAGAAAGCGTTTAGGACAGAAGCAAGTGGACTTTGCTAAAGCAATCGGCATCGAACAGGAAACCTTATCGCGTGCTGAAAATGGACATCAACAACTCAGCGAATCAAACGATAAATTGATTCGCGTGATTTATATAGCTACATCCGTTGATGACGAGCACCTGAACGATCTCCGCAAAGAACTGCTGAAATTGCTTACTGGAAAGTGGCATAACGTCACGCAAGCTCCGCCAAAGAAGAGAGTCGCCAAAGTCACAAATGATGAATGGCAATTGCAGGCTGCTTGATATCCTAAGGCAATGCAATTGTTCCAGTTGCTGGAAACGCGATTGTTGCTCCCTTGGTCGCCTTCATAACTCCTACGATCTGCACAATCGCGCTCACCGCCAGCCCGAACAGCACTTGAGCATCATCAGGCGTAAGGCTTACTTCAGGATGCAATATCGGATTCCGGTAAGTGTCCTTGATATGTTCAATCGTGCCGATTACTTTCTTTTCGGCATTTAGTTTTTTCAAGGCTTTGATGTAAACACCCCAACTGCGTGATTTAACGGGAGTGTCCTTACCGCTCAGATTCTTAAGATATTTGTAAATGACAGTCTCTATTGCACGCATGAGATGAAAGCCTACGGCAGTCGAATTGTCAAATAACAAGCAACGTCCAGCTTGGTCAATGTCCTGCTCTATTTCCTTAACTTCTAGCAAAATATGTTTGGGAATGTGAGCACTTGCATTGACGAGCAACGCCGATGTGTCATGAGCACCCTTCGGGTCAATAAAATATGTATTTGCATTGTTGAGTTCTGTTCTCAGCACCGTCTCAAATTCTTTGGCCGCTTCAACAGTGTTGTGTCGCTGTATGAACTGCAATTCTGGCTCAGGGGTGTCTTGTTGATTTGTCAACCCCAAAAGCTTGTCGAAAGCTTCTTGCCACTCCGTAGGGACAACAACAGTAATAGCGTTATACAGCTTATTTGCGGCTTCATAGCAAAAGTTCAATTGGCGGTGGTGGAATAAAGTTTGCAGTTCTGTGCGCGCAGTAAACCACGCATACCATACGTCACTGTACTTCGCGTGTTCTGGTACTGTGGTAAGTGGATGAACTGCTATAGCCAGTTCGTACAATTTGAATTCGCTGACTTTAATCACCGGGAGTCCTCCCCTACGGGGCATCACTAAAGGGAACTTTGCTCCCAATGCTAACTTGTTTTTCATAGATTTAGATAGAAGAAAATTCCAGGGATTAGAGGCGTATAATCCTCAGCACCTCACCCCTGGCACATTTCAGTTTCTTAAGGAGTCTCAATGCAAACGAAACCCTTGATTAGAGCTTTGGTATTGATTGGTCTTTCCCTGGCTTTCACCGTAACCGCATCCGCGCAGAAAACATTTAAGCCCGGAGATACTATTGAGGTTACGGTTAAGTTTGACAAACCGTTAGAGCCGGATTCGCGGGTATCTGTTAGCTATAACCCAGCGGGAATCCCCAAGGATGAAAGTGCTCACGGAGACATTCCTCTGAGTCTTTCCTTGGAAACCGCTAGTCCTGATCGCACGACATTTACGGGGAAAAGAACCATAACCCGCGACACGCCTTCTGGCCAGTACACTTTAGTCACACTGAACGTAAGTAATCCGAAGCTGCTCTCGGCGCAGGCCGACCCAAGTCAATTGGCAGGACAACCTCAAATAATCATCAAAAATCCCGATAAAGACCCACAGAAAGTCAAAATTCCGCCCTTTAAGGTTGAGGTGAAATAAAGTCACACCTATAGGAGAAGTCGAACGATTGCGATTCGACTTCTTCCCCAATCTTGCCGCATTTTATTTCCTCTACCCTGGCCCATCTTGTTTTACCGGATTGCCTTATTTCAAGATAACGGTTGCCTTTGGCAGTCTTGACATCTCGGTACTCATACGCGCTGGTGCGGATGAGTACGACTTCAATGCTCTTGATCTGTGGGACGGTGGCGGTCTGTCCGAACATCATCAGAAAAAACAGGATCGTGCGCGAGAGTGCAATGTTCATTTGTTTCTCCAATAAAGCAGCCCACCCTCAACAACAGGTGGGCTGAGTGTGAATTGTAAAACTGTTACGAACGTTGAATGTGGCTCCGGATAGACTTGTATTTTTTGAGGATTGTCTCATTGCCATCTGCCCAGTCAGACAGAACCGGGAACGCGAACACAGCGGTTTCAAGCGCGAAAGCGAGCGCGGTTTTATCCGTAAACCGAATCGTGATTCCGTAATACTCATGGTCGGAAAAGACTTCAATGTTTTCTACGATCTTGTCGCGGGTTTCAGGGAAGTCGGCCAGTTGCCGTAAACTGGTGTTAGCCATTGCATCTCCTTAGGTGGTGCTTTTGGTTAGGGGCTTGTCACTGTCTTGAGCAGTGGCGAGTCCCGTATCCTGATTAGCAGACCAGCAGCAGAGACGCAAGAGAAAAAAGCGAAAGTTTAGCGAAATTTACATCTGGTTAGGCAAGTATATTATTACCAAATCGAGAGTACTCTTCGTGGGTCGTTTAAGCGCACCTGCTGGCGATTCCTGACAGGCTTGTTTTTTGCTGCGTGAATCATTCTGCCGGATCGTCTCCCGGTTATTCAGCGTTCCTGATCCTACAGCTAACAATGCATGGCAGTGGAAGCGCCTGTCCGGTCAATTTGGCGGGTGCTGCCTATATTAAGGATTGACATCTGGCTCCCTACTAGGCAATACCGGTGAAGAACGGTATAATTCGCGCGCTTTTTCCACCCAGGAGAAAATTATGCCTTGGACACAAGTCTATGATCCGCTGGGACACTGGTGGCTCTCCACCATCATCGCAGCGCTGCCTATTGTTGTCCTGCTTGGCCTGCTTGCCGGGTTGCGGGTGCGGCCGCACCTTGCCGCGATCGCAGGAGCGGTTACCGCACTGCTGGTCAGTGTGCTGGTGTTTCACATGCCCTGGCAGCTTTCCGCCATGAGTTTTATTTACGGCGTGTTGTTTGGGATGCTGAAGATTGTCTGGATCGTTATCGCAGCCGTTTATCTTTACGAGCTCACCGTACACACGGGTCATTTTGAAGTCATGAAAAACTCGCTGGCCAATATCACTTCCGACCGGCGGCTGCAAACATTGCTGGTGGCGTTTTGCTTCGGCGCGTTCCTGGAAGGCTGCGCGGGATTCAGCACACCTGTGGCCATTGCCAGTGCCTTTATGGTGGGTCTGGGCTTCTCTCCTTTTCACGCAGCGGTGCTCAATCTCATTGCCAATACCTCGCCTGTAGCCTGGGGGGCCATTGGCACACCTGTTCATACGCTGGCGGGAGTCAGCGGCTTGCCGGAAGGAGACCTCAACGCCATGATCGGGCGCATTCTTCCCATCACCTGCGTGATTGTGCCTTTCTGGCTGGTCAGGGCAGTAGTGGGCTGGAAGGAAACATTTGAGATCACGCCGGCCATTCTGGTGGTCGGACTTTCATTCGGTTCCATGCAGTTCTTCTGGTCCAATCACATGGACAGCAACCTGGTAGATATTATGGCCGGGATTTTTTCGCTGGCTGTCACCACGACATTTCTGCTTTTCTGGAAGCCCAAAACCATATGGCGTTTCCCACACGAACGAGACACCGGAGTTGCAACTGCGGGCGCCAGATCAGTAGGCGCGGCTGCTTCTGTTCCGCAATATACTCGCGGACAAATTGCCAAGGCGTGGATGCCCTTCGCGGTGCTTTCGGTTTTTGTGCTGCTGTGGGGCCTGCCGACTGTAAAAGGATATTTGAACCAGCACACAACGCCGCACTATTCACCCAAAGGCGCTGAAAACGGATGGGACTTCCCGGTAATTCAAAAGCAAATTCGTCGTGACGCACCCGTAGTAAAGGCGCCCACCCCGGAGAACATACGGTACGATTTCAACTGGTTCACGGCAACCGGCACTGCATGTTTCCTGGCGGCCATTGTTTCCGGCCTGTTGCTGCGAGTACCTATCCGGGAGATGTTCCAGGTCTTCGGGCGAACGCTGTACAAGCTGCGATTTGCGATTATCGCCATAGGCTGCATGCTCGGGTTGGGATACCTCACGCGATACTCAGGGATGGATGCCGTCTTGGGACTGGCGTTCACTCGCACCGGGTGGTTCTTTCCGCTTTTCGGTACCTACCTGGGCTGGCTGGGGGTGGCCCTCACCGGAAGCGATACATCATCGAACGCGTTATTCGGCAGCTTGCAGAAGATCACATCTGACCGACTCGGAATAAGCTCCACCTTGATGTGCGCAGCCAACAGCGCCGGAGGCGTGATGGGCAAAATGGTGGATGCGCAATCGATCACGGTTGCCACTGCGGCCACAAACACTGTGGGTACTGAGGGTTCGATTTTCCGTCATGTGTTCTGGCACTCGGTGGCCCTGGCCTTTATCGTAGGCATCATCGTGATGCTCTACGCTTATGTATTCCAGGGCGCAATCCCACACGGTGTGAAGTTACACATGTGATGCTGTATCCCACAGCACTGAGCGGTCAATCTGATCGATGGCGGTGCGTCCTGTGAGGGCCATCGCCATAATCAACTCGGTGCTGAGCAGTTCGAGCATGCGGGCCACGCCTGCGGCTCCGGCAAAAGCCAGCGCGTAAAGATAAGGCCGTCCTATAAGGACGGCCTTCGCGCCTAAAGCCAGCGCCTTCAGAACATCCGTGCCCCGGCGAATTCCGCCGTCCACCAGGATGGCCAGCTTGCCATTTACCTTCTCAGCGACTCGTGGCAAAGCTTCAGCCGTGCTGGGCAGTGTATCCAGATTGCGCGCGCCATGGTTGGAGACAATGATTCCTGAGACCCCGGTCTTTACCGCTAATAAGGCATCCTGAGGATTCATTACGCCTTTGAGCAGCACCGGAACTTTGGCCATCGAGCAGAGCCATTCAATGTCTTTCCACGATAATGCAGGGTTCAGCAGTTCGCTGTACACAGCGCTACGCACCGGACGATGGCTCACCGGTCCAAGCTTCAGGTTGGGCAGCTTGAAATCAGCCGGAAGGGCAAATTGAGTGCGGCTCTCACGGTGCCGTGCTCCCAGTACAGGCGTATCTACGGTGATGCAAAGAGCCTTGCATCCGGCGGCTTCGGCGCGGCGCACCATCTCCTGGGTGAGCGGCTTATCTTTTTGGAAGTAAAGCTGGAACCACACTGGATGCTTTGCCGAGGCTGTAACTTCCTCAACGGCTACCGTGGAAAAGGAGCTCAAGATCAGGCCGCCCCCAGCCTGATTCGCCCCGGCAACCGTAGCCATTTCGCCATCAGGACAGCAGAGGCGATGAAAGGCAGCCGGCGCCAGCATGATAGGCATTTCCAACTGCTGGCCCAGAACTTCAGTGCGCAGGCTGATCTCCGAGACATCCACCAGAATTCTTGGGGCAAGAAGAATACGCTTCCAGTCTTCACAATTGGCGCGCATGGTCAGCTCATCGGCTGCGCCTCCGGCAACATAGGCGAAGGCCATGGCTGACATGCAGGACTCGGCCTGCGCTTCAAAGTCTGCCAGTGAAATAATATTTTCCAGCGTTGGCTTCTCAGCCGCCATTCAAACGTAGACTCCTGATTGCTTTGTCAAAAGGAGATTCTACGCTAGTGGCCAGAAGGACGCCGTGAACACGAGAATTGAATTTCGTATTTTCCCGATGCACAGGATTCGCAAGAGACTTTGCAGAGTTAGGAATCCAAGTACTGCTCTTCACGCACCGCTCGCCCTGGCCTGCACTGTCTCGGCTGCCGTAGCTTGCGCTTTCTTTACCGGCTCCGTGACTTCTCCGAAGTAGCGCCTGAATGAAGCATGGATCAGCAACATCAGGGCGAACAGGGGCAAGGCTGAAGGCCATATCGAAGCATTGTGAATGCCATTGAAGATAACAGCAACACCGGCGCTCAGCACGTAATAAGGAACTGTAAGGTGGGCGATCTCAAGCCAGGTGTTCACCGGTTGTGCGCCTTCGGCCAGCCACAACACAAGAGATACAGGAACAGTATTGGCGATGAAGAAGGCAGCGGCAGCGGAGGCCAGCGCCAGAGAGAAAATCCAACCCGCACCGCGTGTGGCACTGAAAATGTAAGCAGCACAGGCCACAGCACTGGTTACCACCGCTGCATTAAAGATTACACGCACGGGCTGCAGGGTTTTCCCGGGACGAGGCAGGGATTGCACGATTGATCCCACGCAGGCAATCAGCAGCGCTTCGGCAGCGCTCAATTGCGTAGCCGCAACCAGAAAGAATGGCAAGTTGATCGACATAGTCCCATTGACGCGCGGCAGGCGAATCCGCAGCCGCGAGGCTACTGCCGTGAGCGTCAGAAAGAAGACGAACATCAGCATGCTTTGCGGCCTGAATCGAAGAGCGCCATGGATGATCACGGCCGTGCCCACGGCCACCATCAGTCCAATGAACAGCTTTGCGAAAATGGACAACTTATTCATAATTCCCTGCGCGATAACGACGGTTCAGTTCTGGTCGTAAGTGGTTGCTTCAGAAAAGGCAGTGGTCGTAATGCCGTCGCCCCATACCACGGAGTCGCCCCACACGACGCTGAAGCCGGAATTGGTGTTGTCACCCCATACCACGGAATCACCCCATACGACTGAAGAGCCAGTCAGCAGTCCATCTCCCCATACCACAGACTCTCCCCAAACCACGGAGTTGGCCCAGAACGAATTGCGATCCATAGACATGGAGACATTTCCAAAGCTGTCACGGGTGGCGATGGGTGAAAGCGAGTTCCCGCTGGGTGCGTCAGTGTAATAGATGGCGTTGTAAGTATTGAGCAGGCCGGCGCCGGTGACAAACGCGTCAGTCTGATTGCTGTAGTACAGGCCATTGCTGCCCAGAGCTGTATTGTAAGTACGGTAGATCTTGGTTGCATTCTTCATCAGCCTGCCCTTGACCTGGTCAGGCGTTAAATACTGGTTGCTCTCCAGCAGAAGCGCCACAGCACCCGAAACAATAGGCGCAGCCATGCTGGTGCCGCTCAGGGTGGCATAGGAGGATGTGTACGCTGTGCTGCCGTAGACCGCAGGAGACAGTTCATTCGCAGGATAATTTCGATCGAGAGTGCTGCCATTGGCCAGCAGAGATACAATGCGGTTTCCGGGAGCAATGATGTCAGGCTTCACTATGTGGTCAAACAGCGTGGGACCTTTGGAACTGTAGCTGGCCATGGTGTCGTCAGAAGTGGACTGAGTGGCATGGGTGTTGAGCGCCCCCACCGTAATCACGTAAGGATCATTGCCGGGTGCGGTGACAGTGGAATAGCCGTTGGTATTCATGCTGTTGTCACGTCCAAAATTTCCGGCTGCCACGACTACCACGATGCCCGCTTTCCATGCCTGTTCCACCGCCTGGCAGATAGGATCCAGCGCATAGCTCTCCGATACGCGCCTCCCCACGGAAAGGTTGATCACGCGGATGTTGTAGGTGTTCTTGAGCTGGATGGCGCGCTGGATAGCGGCAACCACGGCGCTATCGGTTCCAGCGCCGTTGCCATCCAGCACCCGCAGGTTAATGATATTGGCGCGCTGCGCGGCTCCTCTCATCCATCCATTGGACATATAACCATTCCCGGCGATGATGCCGGCCACGTGGGTGCCATGCCCGTACTGATCACTGGCATCAAGACCGGAGATAAAGCTCTGGCTGTAAACCACGCGTGAGTAGCCCGTTGAAAGATTCACCAGGTCAGGATGATTGGCCTTCACTCCACTATCGATCACAGCAACGCCGATACCTGCGCCGGTGTAGCCCGCATTGATGACTGGATTAGTGACCGTAGTATCCAGGATGTAGTCATTCGGGGAAAGCTTAATCGTCTGGCGGTCGGGAGAGATATAGGTAACGTCAGGGTCATGCGCCAGCATGGAGAGCAGGCTCACAGGTACACGAAACAGACCGCCATTGATGATGTTGAAGGTGTTCTTATGCTGTCCCCCGATACCTTTCACTTTCTCCAGTTGAGAAGGTAATTGCGCGCCATTGCGGAATTGGATAATCACATCCACCATCTCGGCCGCTCTCTGGGAGGCTTCTTCAGGTGAAGCAGCCGCATTGAGCTTTGCAAGATGCTGGTTGAGTTCCGACGATAATTTGTGTTCCCTGGCCAGCGCTGCAGTAGCGAACAGCAGAACGGACAGAACCGCTACAAGATATTTGAGCTTGCGTTTGGGAGTCATTGTGCAGGTTACCTGCCGCTTTGGTATGCAGGCGGAATGCCAGCGACTTGATGGCGTGTAAGCTCTTGAGAACGCGGCAGATGGAAAAAGCCGGGAGAGACAGCAAATGTGACATGCTGACGTGTGCGCCAGCATAGAGTGACATTTTGTCTCATCCCTGGCACATGGTGGAGTGTCTCAAATTTCGGCACTAGAAACCCTTAACCGCAGAGTGGGCAGAGAACGCAGAAGGGAAACTCAAATAGCTAATCGAGGCTGGGAGTTATGAATTGGAGGACGTAACTTGCCACATCCTCAATCTCTCTGCGCCCTCTGGGTTCTCTGCGGTTGAGTTTTTTGTGGATAAGACTAGACGGCGAATTCCAGGTTCCAGCCATCTTTCTTCATCTGGCTGAGCAGCCAGCGCTGCAGGTTGGTGCGGATATGTGCGGGAATATCGCCGAATTGAATGCCGTGCTGGCCGTCTTTCCCTGCCCAGGTGATTTTCCCGGAGAGTTCGGCCTCAACATCAGTTTCAGGAATGAGGAAGCAGATGGAAGCTTCCATTCCGCATTTGAGAATGCGGTCTGTATTCACGGCAGCGCCGCCCAGGCTGATGTTCAGCAATGTGGCTTCAAACTGTTCATCTGCATACTTCAGAGTCACAGGGACACTGACGTGAGCGCGATAGTAACGCTGTTGCTCCACCTGCAATGTGCCTACTATCTCCCCGGCCCCGGCTTCGCGGTAGCTCTTGAGTTTTCGAATGAGTGTGCGGCGGGAAATACCGAGGGCTTCCGCGGCCTTGCCCTGGTTGCCGCCAAAACGCTCCAGCGCCTGAAAGATCATCTGCTTCTCAACCTGATTCAGGTCGGTGCCTACCGGCACAGCAGCGGCGGCAGGAGCATGGCCGTTTCCATTGGGAGTTGCGTGTCCATTCGCAGTGGGGCTGCCGGTTCCACTACTGCTGAATGTCACTTCCGGCAGATTCAGGTCGGCGGCCGTCACATGGACTTGTGGATTCTTGGCCACAAGTACTGTACGAAAAATGGCATTTTTCAATTCGCGCACGTTACCCTGCCATGCATAGGCAAACATAGCGCGCACCGCATCACTGGTAAAAGATGATTGTGGATAGTGTTCGTGCAGCAGTTGCTCGGCGATGCCCAGAATGTCTTCAGGACGCTCGCGCAGTGGCGGAATTTCCAGCTTGAACTGCGCCAGGCGGTGATAAAGATCGCTGCGGAAGCGTCCGGCGCGCACCAGCTCTTCGAGATCCTGGTTGGTGGCAGCCACCACGCGAACATCTACACCAACTTTTTTACTGCCTCCAAGGCGATAGTAAGGAACGCCATCGAGCACACGCAGCAGCTTCACCTGAACCTTCAGGTCGAGGTCGCCAATTTCATCAAGAAACAGTGTGCCTTTGTCAGCGAGTTCAAAAAGGCCGGGCTTCAAAGTGTCGGCGCCGCTGAACGCGCCTTTTTCATAGCCGAAGAGTTCGCTTTCGACAAGATGTTCAGGAATGGCCGCGCAATTTACATCAATCCAGGCATTGTTGCAGCGTAGTGAGCAATTATGGATGGAGCGGGCAATCATCTCCTTGCCGGTGCCGGTTTCGCCCACCACCAGCACAGCCGCGGGATGACGAGCCACCTGCTCTACCAGCTTCATGACGCGCTTCAGGGAGTCGCTGCGGACAACAAGACTGGTGGGAATGCACGTATTTTGGCTTACGGCAGACAAAAACGGTCAACTCCTGAATGTCTGTGGCTACGCTTGGGCTACGACTTTCGTGTACTTAGGTACTGATTGAGCTAAATGATGAGGCAACCGAGCTTCCACAGCAATAAGGAAATAGAAATAAGGAGGTTACTTTAGTGAGCCACTCACAGGTAAAGCCATTCTTATATTGAGAAAAGTTAGTTTGAGCTAAATCGGTGAGTGCCACATTCGATGAGCCATGGGGCTGGGAAACCAGCCATCTTCAACAATCTTCAGGACGTTGTGCCTCGCCCCAACAGATATTCTGGATCAGTCGTTGCGGGGTGGAGGGTCCTGAGTTTTCTAATGCTTCTGTTGCCCGTTGGTGACTCCGATCTCCTGATCACCCAATCTCCAGATCGCCCTATCCTTCATGTGTGACATTCTGGCGCACATGGAATGACGTTTTGTGACAAAGTGGCGCACATTTTTTGGCAAAAGCAGCCCGGGTGCGCCAATTGTCTGCAACTATCTCAAAATTAGTGCCTTAGCCTATAAAATTTTTCCACCACATTTGGCACGCAGCTTGCTCCAACTGCCGGGAAGGACGTTTGTACTCCATGTCAACACCGGCAAAGTCGCTCAGCAAGAAAGCCTGGCTCTTTTTGTCGGTGATCTCCATCCTCGGTCTGGGAAGCCTGCTCCTGGGTGTATGGACGTGGAAGGTAGCAGACATACCTAAGTTTGTCGCCTATCTCACCGTTGCTCTTTTAGCTTCGCGGCTCAAGGTGCTTCTGCCGGAAATTACCGGCACGATCTCCATGAACTTTCTGTTCATTCTGATCGGCATTGTTGAGCTCAATTTCAGTGAGACACTGGTAATCGGCTGCCTGGCGATCGTGGCCCAGTGCTTTATCAGCCGTAAGCGCTGGCCTCGTACAGAACAATGGATCTTCAACATTGGCAGCTCTGCGCTGGCGATATGGGCGGCCTACTTCACCTATCACGGCCCCCTGCAGGCAAAGATGCACGGGAATTCTTCCCTGCTGCTGATGCTTTCCGCCTGCGTGTATTTCCTGATGAACACACTGCCGGTGGCCACCATCATCTCGCTTACCGAGCACCGGTCCCTGCGCAAGGTCTGGACTGACTGCTACTTCTGGTCATTCCCTTATTACCTGGTGGGCGCAGCCATTGCCGGGCTGGTGAGCTGGATGAACCGCATCATCGGCTGGCAAACAAGCCTGCTCGCGCTGCCGGCCATGTTCGTGATTTACCGTTCCTACCGTCTTTATCTCAGCAAGCTTGAAAATGAAAAACGCCACGTAGAAGACATGGCCGGGTTGCACTTGCGCACCATCGAAGCGCTGGCCCTGGCCATTGAAGCCAAAGACCAGACCACCCATGATCACCTTTGCCGGGTGCGCGTCTACGCTGTGGAAGTCGCCAAGAAGCTGAACCTGCCTGCGGAGCAACTGGAAGCTCTGCGGGCCGCCGCGCTGCTGCACGATATCGGCAAACTGGCGGTACCGGAGCACATTATTTCCAAGCCCGGACGTTTGACTCCGGAAGAATTTGAAAAGATGAAAATCCATCCGATGGTGGGCGCCGAGATTCTGGAGCGGGTGCAGTTCCCGTATCCGGTAGTCCCGATCGTGCGCTCACATCACGAGAAGTGGGATGGTTCGGGTTATCCCGACGGGTTAATAGGCGAAGAGATACCGATTGGGGCGCGCATCCTTTCCGCAGTCGATTGTCTGGATGCGCTTGCCTCTAACCGGCAATACCGGCGTGCCCTGCCTCTGGATGAAGCCATGCAGTTCCTGGTGCAGCAGTCGGGCAAATCTTACGATCCGCAGGTGGTCGCTCTTCTGCAACGGTATTACAAGGAACTGGAAGAATTGACGCGCGCCCAGGCCGGCAACGTGGAACGCCAGAAGCTTTCGACGGATGTAAGAGTGCGCCGCGGACTGGCGCCTGCGAATGGCTTCGAAAAGCACAGCACGGAACCACCTCCAACCCAGTCTACGTTCCTCTCGTCCATCGCTGCAGCCCGCCAGGAAGCCCAGGCATTGTTTGAGTTGAGCCATGAGCTGGGCAATTCTTTAAGCCTCGACGAAACGCTCTCGGTGCTCAGCGTGCGCCTGAAGCGTCTGGTTCCCTATGACGCTATTGCCACCTACATCCTGCGTGACAGCGCCCTCGTGCCGGAATATGTGAATGGCGAGAACTTCCGTTTATTCGCTTCATTGCGAATTCCATTAGGAGAAGGTTTGTCAGGATGGGTGGCGCAAAACCGTAAAGCCATTCTTAACGGTGTGCCCTCAGTCGAGACCGGCTACCTGCACGATCCCAACAAGTTCAGCACCTTGCGTTCGGCGATCTCGGTTCCGCTGGAAGGACTGCAGGGAGTGATAGGCGTGCTCACCCTTTACAGCGCTGATTCCGACGCATACACGCCTGATCATCTGCGCATTCTGATGGCCATCAGTTCCAAGGTAGCGCTCTCGGTAGAGAACGCTCTGGCCTTCCAGCAGGCGGAAACCTCGGCGACCACCGATTATCTGACGGAGCTGCCGAATGCGCGTTCGCTCTTCCTGCATCTGGATCGCGAACTGGCGCGCTGCAAGCGGCTGAACAGCTCGCTCACCGTGATGGTCTGCGATCTTGATGGATTCAAGCAGGTGAACGACCGTTTTGGCCACCTCGAAGGCAACCGCATCCTGCGCCTGTTTGCCAAAAGCCTGCAGGGCTCGTGCCGCGAATACGACTACGTGGCGCGCATGGGCGGCGATGAGTTTGTGATCGTGGCTCCCGGCCTGAGCAGTTCTGCGGCCATGGCGCGCGCCGCCTGTCTGAACGAACTGGCCAAATCCGCAGGCTGGGAAGTCTGCGGGGAAAACCTGCTGTCACTCAGCGTAGGCTGCGTCATCCATCCGGAAGACGGCCTGGATGCCGAGAAACTTCTGGCCGAGGCAGACCGGCGGATGTACCTGCAGAAACAGGAACATTACGCTGAGCGCAAGTCGTTTGGAGCCATTGCCGGACTTCATCAGCTTGAACGAGCCCACGGCCTGGTGCGGTAATGCTTCGCTCCGTGGGCCTCGCGGTGTTGCGCCTGCTCGTAATTATGCTGCTGGCGAGCATGATAGGCGCGGTGCTTATCCGGGTTGCGCCGGGATTTTCCTCTGATGAGCAACAGCTCAACAGCAGCCTCTCGGCGCAAAGCATCCAGGCCATCAAACAGGCCCGGCTCACGAATTCTGATCTACCCCGCTATTACGCAAACTATCTGGCTGCGCTGCTGCGCGGCGACCTGGGCATATCGCAATCTTTGAATCAGCCGGTGCGCGATCTGTTGCGCGAAAGAATTCCAGTTACAATGCGCAGCCTGGTCCTTGCGCTGGCCCTCGCATGGTTGATTGGCCTGGCATTGGCAGTGGCTGCGCAACTCACACGTTCGCGCCTGCTCACCTTTTTGACGGACGGAGTCAGCAGCACGTTCATCTCGACGCCCGCAGTAGTGCTGGCGCTGGTGTTCGTGCTGCTGCGCCTGCCTCCCCAACTGGCAGCTACGCTGCTGGTATTTCCCAAGATTTATCGCTACTCACAGAACCTGCTGCAACAGAGTTATCAACTGCCGCACGTGCTCACCGCGCGCGCCAAGGGCGCAGGAGCATGGCGAGTGCTGGCATGGCACGTAGCTCCTATGGCCGCGCCCCAGATGCTTGCGTTAGTAGGAGTTTCGGTAAGTATTGCCTTGGGCGTCCTGTTGCCGATTGAGGTGATCTGCGACGTTCCGGGAATCGGACAGCTTGCCTGGCAAGCGGCTCAATCGCGCGACCTGCCCTTGCTGGTCAATCTCACGCTGGTAGTCACGTTTGTAACCGTCTGCGCCACCATGCTTTCCGATAGCGCCCGCCGCAGCTTTACCCGGAGCGCCGCATGAAGGCGCTTCGCTGGGGTGCCACAGCCCTGCTGATCCTGGCCGCGCTGGCCGCTATCGGCGCTCACTACGTTGCGCCTGCGGGTTATGAACATCAGTTCCGTGAATCTCCTGGGGTATCCCCTTCTGCACAGCATCCCCTGGGAACAGATGACCTGGGACGCGACCGCTTCGCGCGCCTGATTTATGGATTGCGCGTCTCTCTGATTCTAGCTCCGCTGGCCGCCGCCCTCACTACTCTCATGGCTGCACTGATTGGCGGCATCGCCGGGTACTGCGGTGGATGGGTGGAAGGCTGCGCGCTGGTCATCATGGATTTATTCCTGTCCATTCCCTGGCTCTTCTTGCTCATTACAGTGCGCGCCATGCTGCCCCTCAACATTTCTCCTGAAAGTTCGGTGTTCATCACCTTCCTGCTGCTGGGAGTCTTAGGATGGGCGGCTTCGGCGCGAATCATCTGCGCAGGCACCAGGGATCTTCTGAAATCGGAGTTTGTCTGGCTGGCGCGTGCCTCAGGCTTTTCCGGATTCAAACTGCTTCGCCTCCACCTGCTCCCGAATCTGCGCGGAACTCTACTCGCGCAGTTCTGGATCTCTATTCCGGTGTTCATCATTGCCGAAGCAAATCTGGGCGCAATGGGATTGGGCGTGGCCGAACCTCTTCCCTCGCTCGGAAGCCTGCTGCGCGAGTTGCAGAATGTGGTTACGTTACGTCCGGAACCTTGGCGCTTTATGCCTCTTCTTGTTCTCATTATGGTGGTAAGCTGTTTCCAAACACTGCTGAACAAGAATGAGGTCCGTACTTGAAGCGATTTTTGTTGTTCGCGCTGGCGCTGCTCGTTGGCCCGCTCGCCTTCGCCCAGAATGGCGGAGAACTGCGTTTCTGCATCAACTCCGAACCTAAAACATTCAATCCACTGCTGGCGCAGGACGATAACTCTGAGGTCATCCGTTATCTGACTGCCGGCGTGCTGTTGCGCGTCAATCGCATCACCCAGAAGCCGCAACCAGAGCTGGCCACCGGATGGAAGGTGCTGGATGGCGGCAAGCGCATCCGCTTCAAGCTGCGTGAGGGCCTGCGCTACTCGGATGGAACACAGTTTTCCTCCGCAGACGTGGCCTACACCATGCAGCAACTCATGGACCCGGCCCTGCACTCCACCACTGGCGATGCCTTCCGTTCCGCTGAAGGTAAGGTAACGGCGCAGGCTGTTTCTCCAACCGTAGTAGAGATCGCCTTTCCCGCGCCGGTCGCCAACCTGGTAAATCTTTTTGATACGGTTGCCATTGTCTCGGAGAAGTCTCCACAGAAAGAAACCGCTACGCTTGGGCCTTTCTACATGGCTGAGCACAAATCAGGGTCTTACATTCTGCTCAAGCGCAATCCTAATTACTGGAAGAAAGATGCAGCCGGACGCCCTCTGCCCTATCTCGATTCCGTGAGGCTTGAGATCGAACAGAATCGCGAAATCGAGGCCCTGCGTTATCGCCGCGGTGAGGTACACCTGATCAACACGGTTTCACCTGCAATTTTTGAGAAGTTCACGGCTGATGATCCATCGCTGGTGCGCGATGCCGGTGTTTCTTCAGATACCGAGCAGCTATGGTTCAACCAGTCGCCCACCGCATCCCTTCCAGACTACAAGCGGGCATGGTTTACCTCGACCAATTTCCGCCGGGCGATCTCACAGGCAATTAACCGTGAAGATATGGCCCGTGTGGTTTTCCGCGGACACGCTAAACCGGCCATCGGCATTATCTCTCCGGCAAACAAGTTCTGGTTCAATTCCAAATTGAAGCCGCATCCTTACGATCCTGCGGCAGCCATCAAGCTGTTGCAGCAGGATGGGTTTCATCAGGAAAATGGAGTGTTGAAAGACAGGGGCGGGCATGCCGTAGAGTTTTCCATCATTACCAATGCCGGGAATCGTCCCCGCGAAAACATGGCTGCCATGATCCAGGAAGACCTTAAGAAAATTGGGATTAAGGTGAGCGTCGCGCCCATGGATTTTCCCTCCCTCATCGAGCGCATCAGTGACAAACTGAATTACGAAGCCTGCCTGCTGGGTCTGGTGAATGCCGACCTCGATCCCAATTCACAGATGAATGTGTGGCTCAGCTCAGCCGACAACCATCAGTGGAACGCCCGGCAGAAGACGCCTGCGACCCCATGGGAAGCGCAGATCGACAAGCTGATGCGCGCACAGTCATCCTCTGCCGACAACAGCAAGCGCAAGCAATACTGGGATGAAGTACAACAGATCGCCTGGGAGCAGGAGCCGTTTATTTATCTGGTGAACAAAGATACTCTCGTGGCGATTGCGCCCGGCGTGAAAAACGCCCAGCCCAGCACCCTGCGCCCGCAGACGTATTGGAATGTGGAGGAGTTGGCGTTGAAATAGCTGCTAGCTTCTAGCTCGTGGCTGGAATGATATAAGTCCCGCATTGAAATCGCCCGCGAAGCGGGTGACATAACTAGGAGCTAGGAGCTAATAGCTAGCAGCTTTAATGAATACTGATGGCCGCATTGCTCCAAACCCGCCTCACCATCTCCTATAAAGACAAAACTGTCCTGCGCGAGGTGTGCCTCGAAATCAATGAGGGTGAAGTCCTCGGTCTTGTAGGCCATAGCGGCTGCGGAAAGAGTTCACTGGCGCTGGCGGTGCTCGGCCTGCTGGGCATGAAAGATGGCAAGGTCACTGGCTCCATACGCTGGAAAGGCGAAGAACTACTTACTCTAAAAGAAAGCGCGTGGCTTAAGCTGCGCGGCAAAGAAATCGCTTTTGTGCCGCAGAGCCCTTTATCATCATTGAATCCTGCGCTCCGCATTGAAACTCAGCTTGCCGAGGCCTGGAAGCTGCACCAGAGCGGCGGAAAACAGGAATGCCAGAAAGCCATTCTTGCAGCGCTTGAAAACGTAAGCCTGCCGGCAGAAAAAGAATTCCTTCGCCGTTATCCTTCTGAGATCAGCGTAGGGCAGGCGCAGCGCGTGCTGATCGCCATGGCGATTCTGCACCGTCCTTCCCTGCTGATTGCCGACGAACCCACCAGCGCACTGGACGCAATCACTCAATCAGAGATCCTCGATCTTTTTTCTCATCTCAATCGCAAGCTGGGCATGAGCATTCTCTATATTTCGCATGACCTGCCCTCCGTAGCTTCCATCTGCGACCGCATTGCCATTGTGAACGACGGTGAAATCGTAGAGTGCGCACCGCCCCAGCAGATCTTCTTTGCCCCCACCCACGCCTTTACCAGGCGCCTGGTCGCTGCCCTGCCATCCATGCCGCAAATGCCGGAAAAGCGCCGTGGCGCTTCGGCATAGCCGGCTCAAATTCCTGTCCACTGAGTCCACTTCTGTCTAAGAAAATACTGCCCCCCAATCGCAGGTGTTTGCGGCATCTGACACGCCATCGTGTAAGGTAAATTGCCCCAATCGCCATCATTTCCTCCCCGAATACTGGAGCCGTGGCTCATAATCAGGAACCCCTGCGACAACTTGTCACTTGTCTGTGACATTCCCTGTAATCCAATGGTTTCACGGTACTTATGTCATCAACAACACTCAAAATCCCGATTTTCACAGACAAAGTGTCGCAACAATTCCGCCCCAAGAATACCGCCTAAACCATTTAGATTCATTGGGTTGCATCATTCGGCGACTGTGGTTCCGAGATTGCAATAAAGAAAGCCGAGGTGAAAACCATTATGACTTCCAAGTCAAAGATCATGATCGTCGTGCTCAGCCTGGCTGTTGCCGCCGTAGCTGGGTTCACCCTCAGCATGCCCCAGGCAAAGCATCTCCTGAGCGCCGCTGCTTCGGCAGTTTGGGGTTCCTAGGAGATGGGTATTGCTGGCTTTCCAGTCCTTCCGGGCAATAGGGGGCCAGGGGTAACAACCAGGTTCGGAGTAGGAGAAGATGAGCAATAACGAAATCCATGCAGCAGCCGGAACCAAGGAGAGCCACACCAGGCTCTTGCCTTTGATTCTTTTCTCGGCGCTACTGGTCCTGGGCATAACGCCCGGGTTTGCCGCAGGTAATGCGGGCAAGGTCCATGATGCTGTAGGGCAGCTTCATGGACACAATCTTGCCGCAGACATGTCAGATTTCCCCGTCAATCCTGATGGCACAGTAGACGTCATCATTCAGTTCAACCAGAAGTTTACCTCACGCCATGTAGCGATGATGATCGCACAGGGCGGAAAACTGAAGGCGAAACTGGACCAGATCAACAGCGGAGCTTTCCGCATTCCCGTAATAGTCCTCCGGTTCCTTGAGAACCATCCTGATATCGCCTATGTCACGCCGGACCGTCCGAACAAGCCTGCCTTCGATGCAGTGACTTCGGCGGCGGTAACCGCGGACATTGCGCGGCAGCATTATGGATTGGATGGCAGCGGGGTTGGCATTGCCGTGATCGATAGTGGTGTGTACAACCATGACGACCTGCAGAAAAGCAGCGGCTCGGGTTCACGCATCGTTTACAGCGAAAGCTTTGTAAATGGCGACACGCGCACCACCGACCTCTACGGCCATGGAACACACGTAGCCGGAATCATTGCCGGAAATGGCAAAGATTCTGTCAGCGGCTATGCGATGCAATACACCGGCATCGCGCCCAATGCCAATATCATCAACCTGCGCGTGCTCGATGCTAATGGCGGCGGCACCGACAGCCAGGTGATCGCGGCCATCCAGCGCGCCATTATCCTCAAGAACACCTACAACATTCGGGTCATCAATCTTTCTCTGGGAAGAGGTGTTTACGAGTCCTACATGCTCGACCCTCTATGCCAGGCAGTCGAGGCGGCATGGAAGGCCGGCATTGTGGTGGTAGTGGCAGCCGGGAACGCGGGCCGCGACAACACCTATGGAACAAATGGTTATGCCACCATCAAGGCCCCGGGTAATGATCCGGCGGTCATCACCGTTGGCGCAACTAAGACTCGGGACACCTTGCTGCGCACCGACGACACCATCGCGAGCTACAGCTCGAAAGGCCCTTCTCTGTTTGACCATGTGGTGAAGCCGGATATCGTTGCTCCAGGCAACCGCCTGGTTTCGCTGCTTGCTCCAAATGCAACGCTGCCACTGCTCTACACCGCGATGGACCTGATTCCCAGCGTGCCGCTGAATGTCTGCAGTGTAAACCTGCTCGGCATCAGCGTGTGTACGCAGGATTCAAGTTCGAAGTACATGCGTCTGAGCGGCACCAGCATGGCCACGCCTGTGGTTGCGGCAGGTGCAGCGCTGATGATCCAGAAGGACCCAACGCTTACTCCTGACCTGGTCAAGGCGCGCATGATGAAGACCGCATGGAAGAACTATCCGGTCAATAGCTGGGCCTACGATCTGCTGGGAAATTCTTATCTTTCTCAGTATGACGTGTTCACCATCGGCGCAGGATATCTCGACATAAACGCTGCTCTCTCCAGCACAGATGTTGCTCCGGGCGGCGCGCCATCGCCTTCGGCCGTTTACGATTCGATGGCTCACAAAGTGAGGTTTGTAAGAGGCACTCCGCTTCTGGGCACCACTGTCGTGTGGGGCTCCTCAGTCGTCTGGGGTGAATCGGTGGTCTGGGGTGGCAACACCGTGATTTCCGATTCCGTGGTTTGGGGCGACTCTGTAGTTTGGGGCGATTCAACTTGTAGCGGCTTCAGCGTAGTCTGGGGCGATTCGGTGGTCTGGGGCAATTCGTTAGTGGCCCTCAGTTCCGCAGAAAATGGAGAGAACTAAGATGAAAAGTTCAGCTCGCATCTTTATCGCTCTGATCGTCCTCTCAGGTCTTGCTGTGCTCGGGAATGCGCTGATCCATGCAGGCTCAATCAATGGAGTGCGGTTCGTCTCCTTCGCCGTGGTAGCGTGTCTGGCAGCCCGCCTCAAGGTGAAGCTGCCCGGCGTGACCGGAAATATGTCAGTGAACCTGCCGTTCATCCTGGTTGCAATTGCCGAGATGAACGCGGCTGAAGCATTGATGGTCGCGTGCCTCTCGACCGTGGTGCAGTGCCTGCCTTCGGCGCAGAAGAAGTTCAACGCGGTGCAGGCATTATTCAACTTCAGCAATATGGCGCTTGCCGCAGGTTTCGCGCGTCTGCTGTTCCTCCAACCGGCACTGAGCGCATCCGTAGGTTCTCGCGCTTTGTTGCTGGCAGTTGCAGCAGCCGGATTTTTTCTGGTGAACACTCTGCCCGTTGCTATTGTGATTTCAATCACGGAAGGCACAAATGCATTGCGCACCTGGAAAGGGATCTTGCAGCTCTCGTTCCCGTACTTCGTGGCCAGCGCCGGAATTGCCGGATGCGTGCTCACGCTCCATGCGCAGATTGGCTGGCAAGTACCGGTGGCAGTGCTTCCGGTGATGCTGGGTATTTTTTATTCGTATCGGCGTTACTTTGCAGTTGCCGCAAGCGCCTTGTTGGCGAAACCTGTCAGCAGTGTAGGCGGCACAGCAGCAAGCGCCAGCGCCTGATTCACAGCCGACGGAAAAAAGGCAGAGGTCGCCTTGATGCGCCTCTGCCTTTTTTATTTCAAACATGACTTCCTGGGGGTTGGCAATCTCCATGAACCCCCAATACTTTTCATTTAAGGGATATCCGCCCCTCGAAGCATATTCGGAAGATCATCGAGGAGGAAAACGCCGGTGCTGCCCGGCTCCTCCAGTAAAAGTATTCTTACGGTCTATCACCACAGTTTCCCGCATTTACATCGAATTTTGGCGGTATTTCTGTCCAGCCAGTGTTTACACGGCTATTGCCTTCAGAATAAACTTTCAAGTTTCCCCTACTCTCCTACCAATGAGGTAAATCTATGTTTTTGAAGCGGATATTAGCAGTCATTCTTTTGGGGGTGGTGAGCGCCGCCGCACAGGGTGCGGGCAATACTGGCAAAAAACCCGCAAAGGCAGGCTCGACCGCCAAACCTGCAGGCAGCAAAGAGGCATCGCAGTCACAACAGGTAATGGCGCCGAAGTCTTTTGACCTGAATGCCATGGATAAGAGCGCCGAGCCATGCGAAGACTTCTATCAATATGCCTGCGGCAACTGGCGCAAAAACAATCCCGTACCCTCCGATCAGTCGCGCTGGGGGCGATTCAATGAACTGGCAGAATATAACCGCCAGGTGCTGCATGACATTCTGGAAAAAAACTCGGCCAATAATCCCAAGCGCTCACCCATCGAGCAGAAAATCGGCGACTATTACGCTACCTGCATGGATGAGAAGACCGTAAACAAAAAAGGCGCGGCTCCTCTGAAGCCCGAACTGAATCGCATTGCCGCTATCAAGACCAAAGATCAGGTCATTGAAACCATCGCTTACCTGCACTCGCTGGGAGTTCAGGCGCTTTTTGGCTTCGGCGCACAACCCGATCTGCACAACGCCAGCGTGGTAGTCGCCGGTGTGTCCCAGGGAGGACTGGGGCTCCCGGATCGCGATTATTACATCAGTGACGATCCCAAGTCCCAGGAAACACGCCAGAAGTATCAGGAACACATCACAAAGATGCTCAACCTGCTGGGCGACGATGAGGCTGCCGCACAAAAAGAAGCCCAGACCATCATGGGTATCGAGACCAAACTGGCGCAGGCCGCAATGGAGCGCGTGAAGATGCGCGATCCTAAAAACCTCGACCACAAGATGGCGGTTGGGCAGTTGAGCGCGCTCGCCCCGAACTTCCAGTTCGCCCGTTTTTTCGCCGCCACCGGCGCTCCATCATTCTCTGAAGTGAATGTAGTTCCCCCGAATTTTTTCCAGCAGGTAAATGGCGTCATCAATGAAATCCCGGTCGATGACTGGAAAACCTATCTGCGCTGGCATGCATTGCGCTCCGCCGCTCCCAATCTTTCTGAGCCGTTCGTGCAGGAGAATTTCGAGTTTACCGGACGTTATTTGCGTGGACAAAAGGAACTTCAGGCGCGCTGGAAACGCTGCACCCAGGAAACTGACAGAATGCTGGGCGAAGCCCTGGGACAGCTATACGTGAAGGAAACTTTCGGGCCGGATGGCAAGCAGCGCATGCTGCGCATGGTCAATGCGCTGGAGAAGGCGTTGTCTGAGGACATCCAGCAATTGGAATGGATGACGCCGGAAACCAGGAAGCAGGCTGAAGTAAAACTTCAGGCTATCACCAACAAGATCGGCTATCCGGATAAATGGAAAGACTACAGCACAGTCAAGATCGTCCGCGGTGATCTATTGGGAAACTCTCAGCGGGCGCGCGCCTTTGGAGTCAAGCGCGACCTGAACAAGATTGGCAAGCCTCTGGACAAGAAAGAGTGGGACATGACTCCGCCCACGGTGAATGCTTACTACCAGGCGGCAGAGAACGACATCAACTTCCCTGCCGGCATTCTGCAACCGCCGTTCTTCGATAAGAATGTCGATGACGCGGTGAACTTCGGTGGCATCGGCGTCGTAATCGGCCACGAGTTGACCCACGGCTTTGACGATCAGGGCAGCAAATTCGATGCCGAGGGCAACTTAAAGAATTGGTGGACAGAGGCCGACCGCACCGAGTTCGAGAAACGCACCGGCTGCATCGCCGACGAATACAGCTCTTTCATTGCGGTAGATGACGTTCACCTGAACGGCCGCCTCACGCTGGGCGAGAATACCGCTGACAACGGCGGCATTCGTATTGCGTTGCGGGCCCTGCGCGCTGCCATGGCTCAGGATGCCAAAAACAGCGCCAACCAGGAGAAAGACGGCTTCAGTCCCGAACAGCGCTTCTTCCTGGGATTCGCGCAAGTCTGGTGTGAAAACCGCACACCTGAGAGCGCCCGTCTGCTGGCAAAAACCGACCAACACTCACCCGGCGAATACCGCGTAAAGGGCACTGTGCAAAACAATGACGACTTTGCCAAAGCCTTCAACTGCAAACCCGGACAGAAAATGGTAAGCGCCAACGCCTGCCATGTGTGGTAAAGCAGCTTCCAGCCACGAGCTTTCTGGCTGCTAGCTCAATGCTTGAAAAAGGCCCGGTGTAAACACCGGGCCTTTTTGATATCAGAGAAATTGAATGATGCCAAACCCATGAGCACTCTCTTCGTTATCCGCCACGGCCAGGCCTCCTTCCTCGAGCAGAACTACGACAAGCTCTCTGCCCTCGGTGAGACTCAGGCTCGCCTGCTTGGGGAATACTGGGCCAAGCGCCGCGTCATCTTCGATCGTGTACTTTCCGGGCCGCGCACACGGCAAAGGGAAACGGCACGGATTACCGGAGAAGCATACAAAGCTAGCGGCATCCCCTGGCCTGCGGTGGAGATGGCGCCTGAATTTGACGAGTATCACGGTGACACGGTGCTTGACGCTGCCCTTCCCGGTCTTGTGGAACGTGATCCGCAGGTTCGCGATCTGCAGGACGTTTTTCTTAAATCCAGCACGCCCGCCGAAAAGCATCGCGCCTTCCAGCGGCTTTTCGAAATTGTGATTGGCCGCTGGGTGGCTGGTGAGATTCAAGCTG
Organism: Candidatus Angelobacter sp. Gp1-AA117; assembly: GCA_003223515.1. GTDB lineage: Bacteria > Acidobacteriota > Terriglobia > Terriglobales > Acidobacteriaceae > Angelobacter. The sequence goes on along the minus strand of QHVI01000015.1, from coordinate 17,602 downwards.
AAAATGTAGAATCCTGGGCTGACTTCTCCGCGCGTGTGAACCGCGGGTTGTCGCAAATCGCCGCAAACGGCGGCCAGGGGCAGCAGGTGGCAGTCTTCACTTCAGGCGGGCCCATAGGCGTAACTATGCAGCGCGCCCTCCACCTCTCTGCCGAGGATACTCTCCGCGTGGCCTGGATGGTGCGCAACGGAGCGTGCAGCGAATTTCTGTTCTCGGGTGAGCGCTTCACCCTGAGTTCGTTCAATGCATTCCCCCATCTGGATGGGGCCTCTCTGTTAACGTATCGCTGAAAGTGAGATCGAATGAACTTCTCCATTGCGCCAGAAACACAGAAGATCCTTACCGGCATCCAGCAGTTTGTGGAGCAGGAAATCTATCCTCTGGAAAAAGAGGTAGCCGCTCAGGGTTTTCGCGCCACCCTGCCCAGGCTCAAAGCTGCCCGCCAGAAAGTAAAAGACAAAGGGTTCTGGTGTCCTCAGATTCCGCGTGAGTTTGGCGGCATGGGGCTGGGCCTGATGGAGCATGGCATGGTGAGCGCGGTGCTCGGCCGCAGCCTGCTTGGCCACTACGTCTTCAACTGCCAGGCTCCTGATGCGGGAAACATGGAAATCCTCATCAGCCATGGCACGCCGGAACAGAAGAAGACCTGGCTCGAGCCTCTGCTGCGTGGGGAAATACGCAGTTGCTTCGCCATGACTGAGCCGGAACACGCGGGATCGAATCCCTTATGGATGGACACTGCTGCTGTAAAAGATGGCGATGATTACGTCATCAACGGGCACAAGTGGTTTGCATCATCGGCAGATGGAGCAAGTTTCGCTGTTGCCATGGTCGTAACTGATCCGAACGCTCCGCCCCACCAGCGTGCCAGCCAGATCATCGTCCCCCTCAACACTCCGGGGTTCAAGCTGGTGAAGAACATCTCGGTGATGAATCACGTAGGCGAAGACCACCCCAGCCATGCCGAGGTCAGGTTCACAGATTGCCGCGTTCCTCGCAAGAATTTATTGGGCAAAGAGGGTGAAGGCTTCAAGATCGCTCAGGAACGTCTGGGGGCCGGACGCATTCATCACTGCATGCGCTGGCTGGGCATCTGTGAACGCGCTTTTGATCTAATGTGCAAACGTGCCGCCGAGCGTGAACTCGCTCCCGGCAAACCGCTGGGCACCCGCCAGATTGTCCAGGCATGGATTGCCGAGAGCCGCGCCGAAATCAATGCCGCGCGCCTGATGGTGCTCGAAGCCGCGTGGAAAATTGAACAGCTCGGACAATTAGCGGCACGCGAAGAAATCTCCTGCATTAAATTCTATGTTGCCGGAGTGCTGCTGAAGGTGCTCGACCGCGCCATTCAGACGCATGGCGCTATGGGCCTCACTCCCGAAACTCCGCTGGCCTCCTTCTTCGCCGCCGAGCGCGGAGCCCGCATCTATGACGGCCCCGACGAAGTGCATAAAATGGTTGTAGCGCGACAGATATTGAAGAAATACGGAGTCGCAGTCAGTACTTAAAAGCCATCTCATGAATGCGCTTTAGCAATCGGTGGAAGAGCGGGCCTTCAGGCCCGCGTTACAGTCCGTGATGAAAACAGGGCTTTAGCCGTGGTGGCAACGCCGCTACAGCATTTATGAGAGATGAGTTGTAGTAAGCTGCTAGCCGCTAGTGCTCTGACCGTGTGATTTTGGGGTATAGCCAGCGAAGCTGGCGGCATTCTTCTAGCCCACAGCGCAAGCTGTGGGTATAGAAATAGACAAGGAACAGAGCTGGCGAAGCCAGCGCCATAGCTGTAATGCGCCCTCATTCCAATCGGAATGCCTCGATTCCTATTTCCATGCGGTCAGAGCACTAGCTTCTAGTTTTGTGTCGTTAAGATTGTGATTTCTCGCGAGACAAGTAACAGGGCATGACTTTTACCTCGACTATTCATGAAACTCCATATTGGAGGCGCTGAGCGTCACGATATGCCGAGCGCCAGAAGCGCGTCATTATTGAGCCCAGCACGGAAGTGCTGGGTAGGATTACAACACGACGACAGAGCCCCGGAGGGGCGACATAATCCAGCTTTGGCGACCCGAAAATCTTGAGGAACTAAAACCGTGCCAGATCAAATACACATAAACTCACTTTTGCTTCCTCTGCGTTCTCTGCGCCCTCTGCGGTGAAAGATTTTTACGATGTCTTCTGACGCTACGAAACTCGATATCCAGGACCACTCGGCACCCGTCCGTCCCGGCGAAGAACTGGATCTCGTCCGGCTCGAGCCCTTCCTGCACAGCCACTTTCCTGACGCTGCCGGCCCGCTGGTGGTCAGGCAGTTTCCCAGTGGTCATTCGAATCTCACCTATTCGATAAAGCTCGGCAGCCGCGAGATGGTGCTGCGCCGTCCGCCTTTTGGCAGCAAGGTGAAGAGCGCCCATGATATGGGGCGCGAATACCGCGTACTCTCGCATCTGCACACCGTCTTCCCTGCTCCGAAAGCGCTGCTCTACTGCGATGATGTGCAGATTCTGGGCGCGCCTTTTTATCTGATGGAGCGCATTCATGGCGTAGTGTTGCGCCGCGGACTGCCTCCGGGTCTGCAACTCACCCCGGAAATGCTGCGCCAACTGAACCTGTCATTCATCGATACTCTCGCCGACCTTCACGGCCTCGATTACAAGGCCATCGGTCTGAGCGATCTGGGCAAGCCTGAAGGTTATCTGGAACGGCAGGTACGCGGCTGGATCGAGCGCTATTACGGCTCCCAGACGCATGATATTCCTGAAGTGGAGCATCTCGCGCCATGGCTGCGTGAACAGCTTCCCCAGCAGAGCGGAGCAACTCTTATCCATAACGACTACAAGTATGACAACATGGCGCTCGACCCCGCCGATATAACCCGCGTCAAAGGCGTTCTTGACTGGGAGATGTGTACTATCGGCGATCCTCTCGCGGATCTCGGTACTGCGATCGGTTACTGGATTGAAGCCAGCGACTCGCCCGAGTTGCAGGGCACGCACTGGGGACCAACCTCCCTTCCGGGATGCATGACCCGTGCTGAACTCGTGGAACACTACGCCGAAAGGACCGGACGCGATGTCTCCCGCATCATCTTCTACTACATCTTTGCTCTATTCAAGACAGCGGTAATTCTCCAGCAGATTTATTATCGCTATCACCACGGCCTCACCCGGGATGCCCGCTTTGCCGGTCTGCTCGATCTGACTAGAGTTCTCCTGCGCACGGCCGTCCATTCCGCAGAAACGGACAGGTTGTGACCTGTGACCCATGACTGAAGACGAATTCAGTGACTACGCGCATAGCGCTGTCCATGAGCTGATGGAGTTGAATGAGAGATATCATCAGCAGTTCAAGATCGGCGATTATGCACGCTGGTTCTACGATCTTGAAAAAGGCACTCTTACGTTCTCCGATCATGGCGTGCCTCACGTGGTAGCCACTGTGCAGGCAATCGGCAGCTTTTCCACCCGGACGTCAAGCTGGCTCTGGTCCTGGGCCAATGAAAGCATTCCCAAAGAAATGAGCAATGCGCTGCTGGCCGTGCGTGAATTCGGACAGAAGAACAGTATTCCCAAACTGACGCAGGAGTACTGGGAAGGCACCGAAGATGATGGATGGGAGATGTCCGCCATCGCCGCCCGCCTGCTCGGCGCAAAAGGGGTCTACCGATGTCCAGGAGAATCCGGCTTCCTGTTCCTGCTACTTACGGACATATATCTCGTTCAGTGAATGACCGAAAAAAAGTAAAAAGGGGGACGACACCTCGTCCCCCTTTTTTGCACACTAATTTGTCAGCTTTACGCTTTTCGCGTTCTTGGCATCAGATCCTGATGCGCTTCATCTTCAGGACTTTTACGCAGGCGGCAAAGACCTGGGCGCGGTCGTTGTCGTAGAGCTTGCGTGACAAAGCTTCAATCAACTCGGCGGTGCTGTTATGGAGACGGAAGGTGGTGCGAGTCATCTCGCGCGTCTTCACTTCCGCAGCAGGCGGCGCTTCCATGCGGCTCAGGATTTCCGTGGCCACCTGAATGGCACGGCCCTGTGAACCGAACGATGAGGCAACTCTCTTCAGTTGCTCGGCGGCCGCCGCAGGCATGGTGTACCGCTTCGCTACCATGCTGGGCGAGTTGCGTGTCTTGCCGATACCTTTTTGACGTTTCCAATCATTCATGGCAATATCCAAAGGATTCTACCACGCTAGTCAAAGCCTTTTTCCCAAATTGGCACGGAATTGTCTGCTAAACCCGTCACCGTAGTCCAGCAACTCTCGTTTTTTCAGCAACTTACTCTTTTTTACACTCTTTTCATAGCAGCGTTCCGGGTGATTTTCCGGCTCCTTCCCCACGTCGCGTCCCCGGCATATATCGCCTTACGATAATTTTCGGTAGTGTTTTGGCGAAACTGCCTGGCAGCGCCGAATTCCTTTCAAGACAACCTCATTCGAAGCATCCACCATTCATCCCGATAAGACTCGGATTCTTGAACAGTCGGACTCTATCGCTTCGCTGCCAATGAACGTTATTTTCTGCAACAGTGCTGACGCTTCTGTCCGCCTTTTTACGCCAGGAATAGTAATCTGCTAAAGGTTTTGCTTTTGTCGCTTAAACCCGTCTTCCCGAAAGCTGCAACTCTCGTTTTTTCTTTGAGTTACTAAGGTTCCCCCGGTTCATTCCCAAAATGGGAATAAAAGACGTATCCTGTGCCTGTCACCGTTTTTAACTGTCTGAAAACGGCCCCCAGAAAAACACTCTATCCAAGGAGAGGAAACATGAAAAAGCTCGTTACCCGAATTGCGTTTACCGCGTTATTGATTGTCGCCTGTACATCAGCTCCCATGGTCGCAAACACCCCAACCCATTTGTTTGGCGGCGGAGTCAGTCCTGTCCCGCCGGATTGCTGGCCTGGAACTCCTGGTTGCAATTGATTTTGGATTTGTGAGTGGCTGGGTTAATCTGGCCACTCACAAATGGATAGCTCGATTATCTGGCTGCTGATCGGCCCTATTCTGGAAGGTTGTCTTGTTGCTTTGCTCGTGAAACGCAAGGCATACAGGGAATTCCATTTCTTTTTCTGGTTTTTGATCTTTTCGATTGCAGCCGAAATTCTGCGTTACACAACCCAGCACCACTTCACGCGCAAAACCTATTTTTGGACCTACTGGAGTACTGCATTCCTTTATGACACTTTCAACCTGCTGGTGCTATACGAGGTCTTTCGGCGTACTTTCCGGGAGTTTTACCGAAGATTTTCATGGTTTCGCCTCCTGTTTCCCGGTGCAGTCATCCTGGCGCTAATTCCAGCCCTGTTATTCCATATGGCATTCCGCAACCCACATGAACTACGGGGCATAACCCTTCTTTTCTCTTTTGAAATAGCCGTGGATCTCATTGAATTATCGCTATTTGCAGTGTTTTTTCTTCTCGTAAAGTTCTTTGCTCTGCCTTGGCGAAACTATGCTTTCGGGGTTGTTTTGGGGTTTGCACTCCTATCTATCGGTAGCTGGGGAGCATACTGGTTGCGGCTGGAACCAAGCCTGAGCTATCGAATTTTTTTTAGATATATTCCTGCCATTTCCTACTTTTGCGCGTTATTATTATGGCTTGCCGTTTTTAACCGTCCCGAGCCGAATACCGGTTGGGCTTTAAAAGTAAAACCGGAAGAGTTGTTGCAGGAATTAAGGGAATACGGCAAGATACTTGCCGCAATTAGACGGAGATAAACATCGTGAGATTCCTGATGGAGATTCTGTTCGCAGCCTTTGCGATCCTGCTGCTCCGTCTTCTTTTTCAGCTCTACAAAAGAATCTTTCGTTATGCGGACCGCACTATTGATGATGTTGCTCCGCTGCTGCGCGAAGTAAAACTTGACCACGTGCGTGAGTTGCTGGATTCAGAGCAGGAGAAGCTTCTCCGCCTCAACCTTTCGGAAAGTGAATTCCGCAAGGCACAGAAAAAACGCGCGCGATGGCTGCTCGAATATGTCAACCGCATGACCCATAACTCCAGCATCATCTGGGAATGGGCCCGCTACGAACGCAAGCGAAGCTGGGTAGCTGGAGATACAGGCCGCGAAGAATTGACGGAGGACCTGATCCACACCTGTATTGAAGTGGTGGGCGGTATTCGCGCCATGCAGTTGCAGCTTCACCTGTGGCTCTTCAAAAATGCCATTTTCCCGAAAATGCCCGAGCTTTCTCTTACATCGCTCCATAGGATTGAGACCTTCGATCTTCTGGAATCCTATGAGCAACTGCGCGGCATTGCGCTGGCGCTGAGCGCCATGATCTATGGGGAAGCCCATTTTGAGCAACTCGCCACAACTCTGTAACTTCTAGGTCCCATGACCTTCGCAGCGCATCACCCCCAGGAACTTCCTGAACGGTCCCACCGTCTCCCGGTATTGATAGGCCATCACTCGTGAGATCTGGTGCAGATGCGTGAGATCATGGGCAGCCCAGGTGGCCAGCAGTTCTGATAATGTGACCGTTCCAAGGGCCGGATGCTGTCCGCGTTTTTGCAGGTTCTCCGGCCGCAGCTTCAGGGCACGCAATTCATCGAGACATTCGGCGCGCACCGAAATGAACTCATCCAGCAATTGCTCCAATGTTTTATCCTGGCTCGCCTGAATCTGTCCCAGTCGGTCGAATGAGGCAAATGCCTGGGTCTCGCCATGCTCCAGGATTAACCGGGCTCGCGGCATCCAGTTGGTGCGATCGGCGTGCACCAGGTGGCCGGCGATATCAAAGACGCTCCAACTGTTTTCGCCTTCATTATGCAACACCCACGTTTCCGGCAAACCACGCAACAGCCCATTGAGTGCGGCCGGAGTACGGGCAAGAAGGGCGATTGTGTTCCCGAGGTTGTGTTCCATCACGTTCTCCGCCCCATTAGACGTAATCGCCGCAGACTGTGATTCACTTCTTCTGCAGAGATACAGCAGCAGAGTGCCGAAAGTTCATCAGTAGGACAGAGCGCATAGATCTCCTTACTCGGTGAAGACGCAAGTGTAACTACATTCCCTCAAGCGAAATGGCTTTTTAGATTCCCTTCTTTAACAGCGTTGATCAGTTTCATCAGCGGTAAGGTTTTGGCTTGCCTTTACACTTCTTTACTACTCTTTGCCGAACTCGTGTTGAGCAGAGCCGCTCTGGATTGTTAAAGTAAGTGTTTACTTACTTCCCTCCTATGCCTGCCCGTCTCTCAGCCGAAGACCGCCGCCAGCAGATCATGCAGGTAGCTACGGGCCTGTTTGCGCGGCAGGGTTTTGAAGGAACGACCACGCGGCAGATCGCAGAAGAAGCCGGGGTCAACGAAGCCCTGCTCTTCCGCCATTTTCCCAGCAAGGAAAATCTCTACTGCACGCTGATTGAAGAGTTGTGCTCGGCGCGTGGACGCCGCAACCGGCTGAACGCCATCCTGAGCCAGGGCGGCTCTGATGCCGAGGTGTTCACCGCGATTGCTCACGAGTTTCTTTTGCGGACACCGCGCGACACTGAGCTTACGCGCCTGCTGTGGTTTACGGCGCTGGAAAACCATACGCTCTCTGAGCGTTTCTTCCGCGAATATGTAGCGATGTATTACGAAGCGCTGGCGGGATACATTGCCCGGCGCATACGGCAGGGAGCGTTTCGCAAGATAGATCCTCTTCTGGCGGCGCGGGGCTTTCTGGGAATGGTGGTCTACCACTTCCTGATCCAGGAGCTTTTCGGCGGCCAGAAGTATCAGCAGTTTAATCCTGAAGAAGTTGCGGCCACGCTGACCGCCATCTGGCTGGCAGGAATGCAATCCGTTCACATGAACGGCGCCCATGGCCATCACGTCCGCAACAAAAAGAAAACGGCAAAAGCATGAGCAGACTTACTTTTCCATTGTGCGCGCTTGCGCTTCTCTCGCTGGTGCTGGGATGCACCGGCAAAGACTCCGTCCAGGCTGCCAATAACAAGCAGGCTCCGGCCGCACCGGTAACCATTGCAACGGTAGCCACACGATCCATGCCGGTGCAGTTGCAGGCCATCGGCAACGTAGAGGCCATCTCCACGGTAAGCATCAAGCCGCAGATTTCGGGGCAGTTGGTGGGCGTCCATTTCAAAGAGGGCGACTTCGTGAAGAAAGGACAGCTTCTCTTCACTATCGACCGCACACCATTTGCAGCGGCGTTGCGGCAGGCAGAGGGAACGCTGGCCAAGGATGAGGCGCAGGCTGAGAATGCCCGCATCGATGCCGAACGCTATCAGGGATTGGGACGCGAAGGCGTGGTCGCAAAGCAGCAGGTGGATGCCGCGCAATCAGCGGCCCGCGCCCTGGCTGCAACCGCTGCCGCAGATAAAGCTGCCGTGGAGCAGGCGAAAATCAACCTTGAGTACGCCTCGATCTATTCGCCGATCAACGGACGCACCGGCAATATAGGCGTGAAAGAAGGAAACCTGGTAAAAGCCAATGATGTTCCGGTGCTGGTCACCATCAACCAGATTGAGCCCATCTACGTTACCTTCTCCATACCGGAACAGCAGCTTGCCGAACTGAAACAATATTCAGCGGGAAAAGCATTGACCGTGGAGGCGGCGCAGCAGGGAGGCTCCCAGCGTTTCACCGGGAAACTTACGTTCATCGATAACGCAGTCGATCTCACGACCGGCACCATCAAGCTAAAAGGCACGTTTAATAATGGACAGCACGTGCTCTGGCCGGGCCAGTTTGTGGATGTCACGCTGAACCTCAGCGTGCAGCCCAACGCCATTGTTGTGCCCAGCGCCGCGCTGCAGACCAGCCAGAATGGAACGTTCGTCTACATCGTGAAAGAGGATATGACAGCGCAACTGCAGCCGGTGAAGGTGGCGCGCACGATGGGCGACACTGCAGTGATTGCGTCAGGATTACTGCCAGGACAAAAAGTTGTAACTGACGGTCAATTAAGAATCGTTCCCGGCGGCAAAGTCGATATCAAGAGCGCGTCTTAACTTTGCTTCTCATTGCCATAGCGTTCTCGCCTTTGTGGACAGCTTCGCGGATTGGGTAAATGGGTAATTTGGTAATTGAGGTTGCAAGAAAAGGTGATTTCAGCAAGAAAACGCAAGTCCCTCCGATTCTCCACTGCGTAGAGAATCCTTGGGATGACGAAATGACGAAAGTTAGACGGTTTTCCTGAACGACATAAGAACCAGAGAATATGAACACACAGTTATTTATTCGGCGGCCGATTACCACAACCCTGATCATGCCGGCCATTCTGCTGTTTGGCATCTTCGCTTACCGGCTGCTGCCCGTAAGCGACTTGCCCAACGTGGACTTTCCCACCATTCAGGTGAGTGCCTCTCTGCCCGGTGCCAGCCCGGAGACCATGGCTTCAGCGGTTGCGCTCCCGCTCGAAAAACAGTTCTCCACGATTGCCGGCCTGGACTCGATGACTTCATCGAGCGCGCTCGGCAACACCAGTATTACCCTGCAATTCACGCTCGACCGGAATATCGACGCCGCTGCACAGGACGTGCAGGCGATGATCGCCAAGACCCTGTCACAGCTTCCACCAGAGATGCCGGCGCCGCCTTCGTATCAGAAGGTGAACCCCGCCGACTCTCCTATTCTGTATCTCACGCTGAGTTCGTCCACCATGCGCCTCTCAGACGTGGATGAATACGCGGAAACCACCGTGGCCCAGCGCATCTCGATGGTCAGCGGCGTTGCCCAGGTGCAGGTCTTCGGCGCACAGAAATACGCCGTGCGCGCGCAGCTTGATCCGCGCGCCATGGCTACGCGCCAGATCGGCATTGATGACGTTGAAAACGCCATCCTGAACTCCAACGTGAATCTGCCCACGGGCACACTGTTCGGACATTCCAAGGCCTTCACGCTCCAGGCCAGCGGACAACTGCTGGATGCCGAACACTACAAACCGGTAATCGTCGCCTATCGCAATGGTTCGCCAGTGCGGCTGGGTGAAATCGGCCACGTCTATGACAGCGTGGAGAACGACAAGACCGCAAGCTGGTTCAACGGCAATCGTGCCATCGTGCTGCCCGTGCAGCGCCAGCCGGGAACCAACACCGTGGAAGTTGTTGATTCCATCAAGAAGCTCTTCCCGGTGCTGCGCGCGCAGATGCCCGCAGGTGTAAACCTCGATATTCTGTATGACCGTTCAGTTTCCATTCGCAACTCGGTCAATGACGTGAAGTTCACGCTCATGCTCACCATTGCGCTGGTGGTCATGGTGATCTTCCTGTTCCTGCGCAATGTTTCCGCTACCATCATTCCCAGCCTTGCGCTGCCGATGTCGATTGTGGGCACCTTCTCGCTGATGTATGTGCTGGGCTACAGCCTCGACAATCTTTCGCTCATGGCGCTCACGCTTTCGGTGGGCTTCGTGGTCGATGACGCCATCGTGATGCTGGAGAATATTGTCCGCCATATGGAAATGGGCAAGCGTCCTTACCAGGCGGCGGTTGAAGGCGCAAAGGAGATCGGCTTCACCATCATCTCCATGACATTGTCACTCGCGGCCGTCTTCATTCCCGTGCTGTTCATGGGCGGTATTGTAGGCCGTCTGCTGCACGAATTTGCCGTGACCATCGGCGTCTCCATTCTGGTCTCCGGCTTTGTCTCTCTTACGCTCACGCCCATGCTGTGCAGCCGCTTCCTGCGCGCCGGACACGATCAGCGCCACGGCGCTTTCTATCGCAAGAGCGAAGCCATTTTTGACGGCATGCGTGACGCCTATGACTGGAGTCTCAGGAAAGTCATGGCGCATCCGCTGCTCACACTCATGCTTTCATTCGTAGTGCTGGGTGCGACGGCGTATCTCTACATCCAGATTCCCAAGGGATTTCTGCCCAGCGAAGACCAGGGACAGATCTTCGCCTTCACTGAAGCCCAGCAGGGCATCTCCTTTGAAGACATGGTGAAGCACCAGAAGGAAGCAGCGAAAATCATCGGCGAGAGCCCCTATGTACGCTCTTATATGTCTACAGTAGGTGGCGGCGGCGTAAATGCAGCGCTGAATACAGGGCGCATCTTTTCGGTTCTCATCGATCGCAGCAAGCGTCCGCATGTTGACGACATTATTCAGGAACTCCGGCCCAGGGTAATGCAGATTCCGGGAATCAACGTCTATCTGCAGAACCTGCCTCCTATCCGCATTGGCGGCCAGCTTACCAAGAGCCAGTACCAGTTCACGCTGCAGAGTCCGGACACGCAGGAGCTTTATCATTACGCTCCGCTGCTGGAGACCAAACTGCGCGGCCTGCCGCAGCTTCAGGATGTGACCAGCGATCTTCAGATCAAGAACCCGCAAGTCACGGTGCAGATCGACCGCGATAAGGCCGCGACTCTGGGGGTTGATCCGCGCCAGATCGAAGATGCGCTGTATAGCGCCTATGGCTCGCGCCAGATTTCGACCATCTACGCGCCCAATAACCAGTACAAGGTCGTCATGGAGTTGCAGCCGCAGTTCCAGCTCGATCCGGCGGCGCTGGGCATGCTCTACATACACTCGAAGTCGGGACAACTGGTGCCGCTGAATGCGGTCGCCAACTTCAGGCAGGAAGTAGGCCCGCTCACTGTGACTCACCTGGGCCAGTTGCCTGCAGTCACCGTGAGCTTCAACCTGAAACCGGGAGTGGCCCTTGGTGATGCCATTGCTGCGGTGAATCGCGAAGCCGTGCAGATTCTGCCGCAAACGGTGACCACCAGCCTTCAGGGAACGGCACAGGCCTTCGAGTCTTCATTCCGCGGCCTGGGCCTGCTGCTGATCATGGCCATCCTGGTGATCTATATCGTGCTGGGCATTCTCTACGAGAGCTTCATCCATCCCATTACCATTCTTTCCGGCCTGCCTTCAGCCGGTGTAGGCGCGCTGCTTACGCTCATGCTCTTCCACACCGAGTTGAGCATTTACGCCTTTGTGGGGGTGATCATGCTCGTGGGTCTGGTGAAAAAGAATGCCATCATGATGATCGACTTCGCCCTCGACGCGCAGCGCAAAGAAGGCAAGAGCGCCAAAGAAGCCATCTACCAGGGGGCGCTGGTGCGCTTCCGTCCCATTATGATGACCACTATGGCCGCCCTGATGGGCACGTTGCCTATCGCCATGGGATTCGGCGCAGGCGCGGAATCGAGGCGTCCGCTGGGATTGGCGGTAGTGGGTGGACTGGTCTTCTCCCAGACGCTCACACTCTACATCACGCCCATCTACTACGTGTATCTCGACAAGCTGCAGCACGGCTTTCGCAACCTCTTCGGAAAGAAGGAGAGCGTGGAAGAAGAGATGACGGAGCGGGAGTTGGAAGTGGTGCGGTAAAGCTTTAACCGCAGAGGACGCAGAGAGCGCAGAGTAATTTGGTAAATGGGTAATTTGGTAAGTGGGTAAATGAAGAGAAGCCTTTGGTCCTTGGCCTTAGCTTTTAGCTTTTAGCTTTTAGCTTTTAGCTTTTAGCTAAAATAATTAGAACAACAGCAAGTGCTAATTGCCAGTTGCTTATTCTCTGCGCCCTCTGCGTCCTCTGCGGTAAAAGATTTGGTTGTGGCTCGCCACGCTGCGGTAAAAGCTTATTCGCGTCATTCGCGGCTTACTTTGTTATCCTTAGCACATGCGCAGAATTCTTCTCGCAGTCCTGATCCTTATGACCACCGCTCTCGCCCAGGAAACCACCTCCCCTTCCGCTCCTGGTGTGGATGAACTCAACCGCATGGCCGCGCGCTTTGCTCCCACGCCTCTGCAGGTAGATACATCGGCGCTTTCACCGGGCGATAAGAAGGCTCTGGTCAAACTTATCCAGGCAGCCCGCATCGTGAACCATATCTTCATGCAGCAGTTCTGGAGCGGCGATCTTGCGCTCTACCAGAAGCTGCAGCAGGATAAATCTGCCCTGGGCCAAGCAAGGCTTCATTATTTCTGGATCAATAAAGGACCATGGTCAGAGATCGATGAACACAAGGCCTTTCTGCCCGGCGTTCCGGCCAGGAAGCCTGCGGGCGCGAATTTCTATCCGGACGACATGACCAAGGAGGAGTTCGAAGCCTGGGCCAAAACTCTCTATCCGGAATCGAAGCAGGCGGCCGAAGGATTCTTCACCGTCATCCGCCGCGACGCCAAGCGCAAGCTGAAGTTGGTTCCCTACAGCCAGGAATATGCGACCGATCTCAACAAAGCCGGTGCTCTGCTGCGCGAAGCGGCGGCGCTTACCGACAATGCAACGCTGAAAAAGTTTCTGACGACGCGCGCCGCCGCCTTCTCCAACAACAACTACTACGAAAGCGATATGGCCTGGATGGACCTGGATGCACCGGTCGACGTCACCTATGGACCATACGAGACTTACAACGACGAAATCTTCGGCTACAAAGCCGCTTTTGAGGCTTACGTCAATATCCGCGATGACAAGGAAACCTCCAAGCTGGCATTTCTGGGCCAGCATCTTCAGGAGATCGAAAGCAATCTGCCGGAAGATCCGCAGTACCGGGCCAAGCTGGGCGCGCTCGCTCCCATTCGCGTAGTCAATGAAGTGTTTGGCGCAGGCGATGGCAATCACGGCGTGCAGACCGCCGCCTACAACCTGCCCAATGATGAAAAGGTGGTGCAGCAGAAGGGCAGCAAGCGCGTGATGCTCAAGAACGTGCAGGAGGCGAAGTTCAGAGCCATCCTCATGCCGATTTCCAAGATCGTGCTCCAACCCGCCGCGCAGAACGACATAAGCTTTGAGCTGTTCTTCACCCACATCGTCGCTCACGAACTCACTCACGGACTGGGCCCGCATCAGATCAAAGTCAACGGACGCGATACCAACCCCCGCCTGGAACTCAAGAATCTTTACAGCGCGATTGAAGAAGCCAAGGCTGATGTGACTGGTCTGTTTGCGTTGCAGTTCCTGATGATGCTGGCCGATAAAGGCGCAATTCAGGCGCCGCTGCCGCATGGCCCTGAAGCCGAGCACCAGCTTTACACAACCTACCTTGCCTCTTCTTTCCGCACATTGCGCTTCGGCCTTCAGGACGCGCACGCCAAAGGCATGGCTATGCAATTCAATTACCTGCTGGATCGCGGCGCTTACGTGGCCAACTCTGACGGCACCTTCAGCGTGGACTTCAACAAGATCAAAGATGCGGTGCGTGATCTCGATCATGATTTGCTCACGCTGGAAGCCACAGGCGATTACCAGGGAGCCAAAAACCTGCTGGATCGCCTGAGCGTGATCCGCCCTGAGACACAGAAGGCGCTGGACCGCCTCAAGTCTCTGCCAACGGATATTGAGCCAATCTTTGTGACCGCCGATTCGCTGACCGGCACGAAATCTCCGGGTGAACCTTCTGCTCTGATCCGCTGAGAGCCTGCGCCTTTGCATCTTTTGAGGCGTTGGTTAAATAGAGAAGTACTCTTTTGGTTGCGTGGTGTAATATGTCTGAACCTCTAGCCAGAAAAGTACTGTATGGATAAGCGAAGCAATTCTGCACCTTCGAGAAAAGCATGGCAGCAAGGCGCACCTGGCATCCCAGCCCACGGAACCGGTTTCCTTCCGTCATCACCTCAACGTATGAGGCCCATTCCTGCTTCAGCGCTGCCGCAGCCACCCCGGGCCGGCATGAATCGCGCTTCACAACTGCTGCAACCTCTTCAGGCTAAGACCATCAGCGGACACACAGGGGGCGCGCCGCCAGTTTACAACCCATTCAAACAACATCAGCCGATACAGCAGAAATCTGCCGCTGGATGGGTACCGGGCACCGCACCGCCAGTGTACCGGCCTGGTACTGCCAACGTCCCGGCGCTGCAGGGCAGAGCAGTTCAAAAGAGACCTGAAACAGGATCTAAACCGGGCAATCCTGCCTCTCCTGGCTATCTGGTGCAAGCGCCTGTGCAACTTGCCGATGGCCGCCAGCGGGTGCGGGTAACCGCTGCAGGGGCGGGAGCGGTGGGCTCAGTCATGCTGACTCCCCTGCAAGGGCGCAAGATATACATTTCCCAACTGGAAGTTTCACCCGAATACCGGCGACAAGGGGTGGGAACGCTGCTCATGCGGGCCGCACTACAGACCGCACAAATCCAGGGGCGAAGCAGTGCCCTGCTGGAAGCCGCCCCCGAACCGCTGAGCCTCTCTCCACAGTCCTTGATTTCGATGTATCAAAAACTGGGTTTCCGGCAGACCGGGTTATCGCCGAGGGGGAAGCCACTCATGGAATATGGAACCAGCCACAGTTTACAGGCAAAGGCGCCAATCCAACCGAAGATGATGGCCAGTCCCGCTGCTGCACTCCGGCTCCAGAGCTTCTCCATTCAACGGTCTGCAATGGAAATAGAAGACCTGGAAAAGATCTCGGTTGGCCTCAACGAGTCCCATAGCGGTAAGAGTGACTCGCGCAACGTGCAAGCTACCGTGGTCACTGAAGATGATACTGTGATCGTGGTTAGCCAGCGTGAATACAGCAGCTTTGATGAAGTCATCGAGTCCGCAGAATCCGAGTACAACGTCACGATCAATGACCGGGTGATCGGTGATGGCAAAAATGATGAAGGAATTCATGCGGAAATGCTCGCTATCTCCTGGTGGCTGCAAGGAAACATCAAAAAACCCAAAAAGATAGGCGTGAGCCAGGGTATTTGCGCCCGGTGCCAGGCGGTGCTGGATCATTTTGACATCACCTCAAGCCCGGCAGGAGGGCACTACACCAAAAACTGGGTTCATCCTTATCGCCACGCCTATATGGCGAAGGCCAAGGTTCCCGTAAAGCTGCAAAAGCTTCCCCAGAAGGTCACAAGAGGCAAGGAGTACTCCTGGTGATCCAACTCTGGAACGGAACTGCCGAAGCACTTATGTTGACTTCCGATTTAACAGCCGCTATTATTGAAGCACACGGGAAAGGAGGGCGATCTAAAAAGATTGCCTCTGCATCGGCATCCTTTGCCATGCAGGCGACTGATCCTCCTTCTTACGACATTTCCCGCGAAGCCGAGGGAGGCGCCGAGGGCGGCTGCGCTCTCCGCGTTCTCTGCATTGCTAACAATCAAATTCGTTCCCAAGCCGCAAAGAATTTCTGGGGGTCTTTTCTGCGTAACCAATCTTCTAATTCGCGCTATTCGCGTCATTCGCAGCTTACTTCCAGATCTCAACCAGCTTTCCTCTGTGCCCTTTGTGAAACCTCTGTGCCCTTTGTGGTTAGCTTTGGTTGTGGCTTCGCTAAGCTGCGGTTACAGGTTTCTGACAACGACCTGTCCCCCGCCTGAATCTCATCCAGTATGACCGGGAGAAAAAAAGAAGTAGTCGTCATCACGGGAGCCTCGGCCGGGGTAGGCCGGGCAACCGTCAGGGAATTCGCCAAAAAAGGTGCTTTCATTGGCCTGATCGCGCGCGGGCACGATGGGCTGGCAGCCGCCGGGAAAGAAGTGGAAGAACTGGGCGGGCGCGCCCTGGTGCTGTCCTGCGACGTAGCCGATGCCGCCGCCGTGAATGCCGCCGCCGAACGGGTGGAACGCGAATTGGGGCCAATCGACATCTGGATCAACAACGCCATGGTGTCAGTCTTTTCGCCCATCAAGCAGATGGAGCCGGAAGAATATCGCCGCGTCACTGAAGTCACCTATCTGGGCGCGGTGTATGGGACGCTGGCGGCGCTCAAGCGAATGCTGCCCCGCGACCGGGGCACTATCCTTCAGGTCGGCTCGGCGCTGGCCTACCGCAGCATTCCTCTGCAGTCGGCCTACTGCGGAGCCAAGCACGCGATTGTCGGATTCACTGATTCGCTGCGTTGCGAACTGATCCACGACAAAAGCAATGTCCATGTCACTATCGCTCATCTTCCTGCCGTAAATACTCCTCAATTCGAGTGGTCGAAGTCGCGTATGCCGCGCCATCCGCAGCCGGTTCCTCCAATCTTTCAGCCGGAAGTCATTGCGCGAGGCATCTATTACGCAACCCACGCCCATCGCCGTGAATTCTGGATCGGACTGCCCACCGTAATGGCGATTCAGGGAGAAAAGCTCGTTCCCGGCTTGGCCGACCGCTATCTCGGTGAGCACGGCTACGAATCGCAGATGACCAATGAACCAGTCGCACCGAACCGGCCAAACAATTTATGGGAACCGCTGACCGGCGACCGCGGCGCACACGGCAGATTCGACACACAGGCACGCAACATAAGCTGGCAGTTGAAACTCAACATGCATCGAGGCCTCGCCGCTGCGTGCGTGCTGGGGATGGCAGCGGGATTGTTGGCGCTGTGTTGGGGCTCGCAGGAGGAGATACAGGCGCGGAAAGCTGCGTAGTAGTATTTGAGGTCTTGCGCAAGTAAATGACGCTACATTGCGAAGGATAGGAATGCATCGATCCTTCCCTTCGCGCTATAGAACGTAACTCGAGAAACACGATTCCGGCGCTTACTCAGCACGACAAAAGAGAGAGCCTTCGATTAACGGAAGCGACCAACGTTATTCAATGCAAAAAGCCATAGCCGCCCAGGGAGGGTGTGCGACATAAAAGTGAGAACTAAGCGCGCCTCGCCTCCCAATAATCCTCAAACCGACCACTGAGTCGGCAACAGCGAAGGGCGATGATGGCGTTGGCACCGCGAACGGTCCAGAACATGCCGGATTGTTTAAGGCGACTACCGATGACGGTTTTGCAACC
>QHVI01000039.1 GCA_003223515.1 Candidatus Angelobacter sp. Gp1-AA117 | reverse complement strand
AACAGAGAGCCACGTACGATCTCAGCCAGGGGTGGCAGAGCTTTGGCCAGCTTTTCCCGCGAGCGAAGAACATTCTTGCGCTTCATTCTAAGCAATGAAACAACAAACAGTTAACTGGATCAAGAGTTTACTCAGGGGGAGAATCAACTTTATAAAATTATGTAGAAACTCCAGAGTCCGGCTTTAGCCGGACGGCTGAACTGCAACACGCATTTGGCAATGCCGGAGCAGCTATGCGACACTGAAGCAGACGCTTGGAAGCTGTCTCATACGCAGGTTTGTATCAGGGCGTCCTGAGCATAGCGAAGGACCTAGTCCTGCCGAAAATGGGCTTTAGCCCCTGCAGACTGCCGTGACAACTTCCAGTATCTCCCGCACAAGGGGGCCTGTAGCTCAATGGTTAGAGCAGCAGACTCATAATCTGTTGGTTGGGGGTTCAAGTCCCTCCGGGCCCACCAGAGCCGCACTTACTGCGGTTCTAAGCAGATACAGAATAATCTTCACGCATCTCCAAGGGAGCAGCGGGATTATAGGTCCTGCGAATTTACAATGGTGTAGTGCGGACGTGATGGAATTGGCAGACATACCAGCTTGCCAATAGGCCAAATTTTCAGATTCGACCTATTACAAGCTGGGGCTGGGCGACTGGCATGCGGGTTCGATTCCCGCCGTCCGTACCATTTTGCAACTTCTGGGCACCTAGCGGCTCAAGGATGATGAATCTAACAAGTTTTATTGATGAAAGCCCAGACCTCCGTGCCAAGTTGAAGCAAGAGTTCGCAAAGCCGGACTTCCAAGCTAAAGTCTCGATAAAAGCACCACCTCTAACCAACAACCACAGTCTAATTGGCACAGCATTCGATTATTTGTTGAGATTTTATCTTCAGAAGCTGAACTCTTGCGCGAAAGCACGGCCCAGGTGGGTGGCAGAGAAGGGCCTTCTCCTCTTACAAACTCATTCACGATTTGAGCAAGCGAAAGCGACATTAGCAAACGCAAAGGAACTGCATGCCGCTTACATCTCTTCAGGTACCCTTTCAAAACCTGATCGGGAGCTAATCGAGTCCTGCGTTCGGCTGGCATATCTCGATACGGCATACCGAGTTCGAATTGCTGATGAAAACCTCTTTAAAAAAGATGTACCGTCCCTCATTGTGGATGATCTTGAAGCAATTATGGAACTAGTTCGGCCAGACGATTTTCACGGTAAAGAAAGATGTCTGTTAAACCCCACTTTCGGTTCGGCCTCAGAACTCGTGGGGGGAGCTGATGCAGATTTAATTATTGATGATCGGCTTATTGATCTTAAGTGCAATAAACATCTAAAGTTTGATCGTGAGATTTTCAATCAGCTTGCTGGCTATTATGTCCTCTCCTGTATAGGAGAAATTGACGGCTGCCCTCGTGGGACTATTAAATCCCTTGCAGTATATTTCTCACGCTTTGGTCTCATGCACCAAGTGAAAATTCATGACTGCATTGACCAAAATCGTATTCCTGCATTACTTGAATGGTTCAAGAATCATGCCCGGGAATTTAAGCAAAAACAGAAGATAAATGGCAAAAAAGCTTAAAGTTATTTCCGTCAATTTCCCGTTTAAGAATGTGGAAGTTGCCCAGGAATCGAGACTCTCTACTTCGCGAGCTCTTTTTGATTTTGATGTGGTTGTGATTCGTCCATATACTCTGCCCCCTGTTGACGGTCCAGAATATCCAATAACGGGATATCAAGCAGAAATGCGCGATAAAAGACCCGAATTAATAAAACTTTTGGAGCAAGGGGGATTGCTGATCGTAATTCTCAATACCCACATAATCCGTGAATACGACCCGGGCAGATGGTCTTATTGGGGTGGGGGCACTATTTACACAGTTTCTAATTATGACTTTATTGATGAAGATTTTTCTCACTGTGTTAAAAATGGAACGGGCAACAAACTCGAATATATTGGTACAGAAAATGCATTTACGAACGTTTTACGTGCAAGTTCAGTTCAGTGGACCGCCTATCTCGAAGGGCGACTCCCTTCACCGTTTGATGACGTGAGAATATCTGCCCGTAATAGCGCAAAATCATTTGTAGGCGGCTGGACAGACCTCAATAAAGGCCGGATTGTCTTCCTCCCAAATCTGATTACACTGGATGAAGCAAAATTTTTTGATGCATGCAGAGAATATATGGAGGGAAAAGAGGGGCTTATCCCTCCAGAATGGATACACGAGATTTTTATTCCAGGTGAGAGTGAACTGATGGCCTCCGCTATAGACGTGCGACAAAAGATTGCAGCACTGGACTCAGAAGCGGAACGAATCGAAGAGCAGATTAGAACTCTAAAGCAACATCAAAAATTATTATACGAGAAGGGTAAAAATCATCTCGAACCTGCAGTCAGGGCAGCTTTTGATTTGATTGAATTCAAGACGACTCCCAGCGAACATATTCCTGGCACTAACTATGAAATTGATGGTCGTACCAATGAAGGCTCACAAAGGGGGCTTCTTGAGGTGAAGGGATCAAAGCGACAAATTGTTTTGGACGAACTGTCTCCGTTCATTCTCAAAGTGCTGAGTGATCAAGAGAAAAGTGGATTTCGGAGTAAAGGGATTTTGGTTGCCAATGGACTATGTGAACAGCCTCCCGAAACACGGCTTGGTGATTGTATATTTTCCTCTCATGTGCTCCAGGCATCTCACGATAATTCAATTGCACTTGTAAACACCGCAGAGCTCTATTGCGTTCTATGTGGGGTTTTGTCACGTGAGATAAAAGATTTCAACGCCATAAGAGAACGCATTCTTACGACGAGAGGTTATGTCGATCTACGTTCCTTCTGCGGAAAATCCCCATTTAAATTGCCGAAATCTAAGTGACTTTTAGCTCTACTCGGGTTTCAAGCCCCTCCGGGCCCACCAGAACCTCAGGTTTCCAAGGCTTATCGGATTGTTACCGCGTCTGATAGCGGTGCGGCCAATTACCTGCACAACGAAAAACCCGCCATCTCTGGCGGGTCGGAAGTGCTGCCGATGGGCCGTCACGTTGTTTGAATGTTGCTGCGGACTGATTTGTACTCCTGGAGGATTGTCTCGTTACCGTCTGCCCAGTCTGAGAGCCTGGGGAATGTGAAGACGGCAGGTTCCTGAGCGAAATGCAGCGAGGTCTTGTCCTGAAACCGGATGGTGATTGCGTAATACTCGTGGTCGGAAAAGAGTTCCACTTTGTCCACGATCTTGCCTGTGACTTCGGGAAACTCTGAGAGTTCTCTGCGGCTTGTGCGTTTCTTCGGTGGGTGTGTACCCTTATTCTCAGCCATAGCGCCTCCTTCGGCGGTGCTTTGGTTAGGGTTGCGCTCGTGCTAGTCACACGGGCGTTACCCGCTGGTTATGGTTTTGACCTTTTGGGTGCTGGTTTCTCCTTCTTCAGTTTTGAATAGCGGGTCTTGCGGCCATTGGCGATCTTGGGCAGCAAGACCCGGACTCGTTCTATGTCGTCCTCAGTCCATCCCCGCACATCATTCCTGCCAATCTTCATAGGTTTAGGCGCCGGCACTTTTCCTGCAGCAATGTAGCGGCTCAAAGTGGCAATGCCTATTCCTAATTTCTTGGCGGCTTGACGGTTGGAAAAATGAGACATTTCAGGAGCAGTGTTCCAGATTGCTATTGGAAAGTCAAGATGGTAATTGCGGCGGGGCTTGTGTCTTTCGATGTCGGAAGCAACTGCGTACAAATCCGCCCATTTCTGCCGACAGCGGAAAGTGAAAAGCCTTTGATTTATAAGGGATCTGAGAATTAGCGGGCAATCTGTTGGTTGGGGGTTCGAATCCTACTGGGGCCACTAATAAATCAGGCAGTTAGCAGAACCTCACGGGAATCAGCGGTTGCGACTTATGGAATTTCTTTGGGAGGCGCAAATTCAATTTCCTGTTGTGTTGTTAGCAAATTAAGGAGTTAATGCAGCGTTGGAATGTTTCACGAGACAAGGTGCTCAAGTTGCTCAGGACTCGCCAGATTCGAGGCTACAGAATTACTGATCGCGGTCACTGGAGAGCGTTGCTAAAGTCTGTTGTGCAATTTGAGCAAGCTGAATTGAAGCGCCTTTGAGATTCCCGGAATACTGACGAGTATTGAATGTTTGCAAGGCAGACGAACGCTTTCAAGGCATATTTCCACTTGTGTCTGTGCAGCCCGCTATTCTTTCTCCAACTGCACTGAGATCGGTATAGTTGTGCCATCAGGAACAACCTGCTTTTCGACTATCTTGTATCCAGACATTTTTATTGTTATGACCCGAGCAGTTTCGCGCTTGGAGAGAACAAAAATAAGCGGCGTTACACCACCTTTATTTCCATCAATAAACACTTCCGCGCCAGCGGGGGTTGTTATTACAGCGCAAGGTGACGCCTTACCTTCCTTCACCAATTCAGCCGACTCTTGAGGGGTAAATTGCTTTCCATCGACTGCCATTGCGGCAGTGGCGGCTGGAGATGACTTTGCTGCTTCGGAGTTGTTCTTGATTTGATCGTCAGTATTGACAGATGCCTGAGCGGCGGGTGTGCAGTATTGGGCTTTCAAATCCGCAGACAACCTATCTGACTCACACATGGCCTGGACATTGCTTCGTGTTGCCGGTGGCGGTGGGACGACATCAGGCACAAATCGTGCAGAGAACTCAACCTCTTTTTTCGGGTTGTCTGCAAAAGGAATTGCCATCTGCGTGAACTTTCCATTGAGATACTGTCGTTCATGAATGCGAAACAGTACCTTGTCACCGTTCTTTAATCCATCAAGCGGATTAGCCTTTTCTCCCTTGAGATGCATGGGCGTCATTCCCATACCTCTCAGCATCGAATCTTGGTTCTGTCTCAATGTCGTCACATGCCATGTGCCACCAGCAACCTTGATCTTATAAACACCGATCCTGTTCGCATAGACGCCGCCAGCAACTGTAGTGCCGTCTCCGTGAAGAGTGCTTGTAATGGTGCCATCGTCAACCGCAGTGGCAGAGATAAATGTGCCCATCTGATATTCCGACGAGTGATCTCCAGCGACCGCAGCTATTTGGATCGCTAGAGAGAGTGAGACAAGAGCGATGACTTTCTTCATATATTCCTCTTTCGCACACATATATACCATCGGTCATTGAAGACGCCAACATTTTTAATTTTGCAACATATTGTTTCAAGAGAACGGTATCGTGTCTGACAGGTACGTCCATAAGAACAACATGAATCTCGCGGAAATCAGCGCAACCATCAACATCCATGTGCTTGCCACCTGAATGCATGTGAGACGGAAGATAAGGACCATTTTGGCATGCGCGTTACCGTTAAAGCAGAACCGAAACAGACACCCTAGCAGTTTCGCTGGAAATCCAGCCCTGCCGTGACTCCGCCGGGTTGCGGCAAGGTTCCAGCGAGAAAGCAGGCGCAAAGGAAAAGAAAAACGGGTTTATCCTCTGCCCTCGTTGTGGCGGTGGCCTTACCTTCAGGCAATTGACTGCTGAAAATTGGGCCCCCAATTTTCCCGCCCCGGACCTTGACTTTCATTGCTTGTAGTAGTATTTCTATAGCGTCACCCAGGTGACGTGCTGTATCTGTTCTTTGATAACTGAATAAATGATGAGGGCCGCTTCCACAAGGACAGGCGTGTGTGTGCCAACCGTCATCGGGTCTCACAGGAATTGTGTGCCCGGTGACGGGAGGACCTTTGCTCCCGTCAATTATGGCAATTACAAATTTTGGCAATTTTGGCAGTCGAAGCGGGCGCTGTTCCGCTTCTGTTCCGGAACAGAAATTCGCAACCGGAACAACGTATCGTATTGCAGCCCAGGCAGTTGACGCGTTTTGTTCCGTGTTCCGGTTCGTCTCAGCTATTTGACAGTTTACTAAGGCGTTAATACAGCGGTTTGAACTGCCCCCGGCAACCGCCGTCTTTGCGGTAGCTGGAGTGGGGCAGGCACAGCGCGGAACGCCACAGCCCGTAACTGACGTAACCTGCCGGAACAGACGACAGAAGGAAGGGTATCGTGTAAAGAAGCAGCAATGTTTCACATGCAAAAATCACGGCCTCGCTGTCAGCTTGAGCCTCTCAGAGTCGGGATATCCACACATTACTCCTGTATAACTGAATGAATATCTCGGGAGGACTGTTCGTGCCTAAATCGAAGAAACCTGCCGTTGTCGAGTCTTCCCATCCACCCGCTCATTTTTTCGAGAAGCAACTTGCAGGGGAAGAGCCTCCTGCGCTGGAGACGATGAAGCGGCTCTACGAAGCTAGCGTGAAGTTGTTTGGCTTCGCGCCATGGGAACATTTCTTTGACCGGCAACTCGTGCTGCTTGAAGATCCAGTTTCAAAAGAGACCTGCCACTGCCTGATTCTGGGAGCTTTGGGAGAGGTATTCGCCCTTCAGGCCTACATCGGCAGCGAAAGTTACAGGATGCACAGGAGAATGCAGGCAGGAGAACCTCTCGTACCCCAGGATTTCTTCTCTGCGATGACCGGTGCAGGTGTGGAGTTTGTCATGCCCTCTGAACTCACCAAGCCGGACAAAGAATTACTTCAGGCTCTTGGTAATCCGGTAAAGAGAGGCGCCCGGGTTCCGGTGTTCCGCGCCTTCCGTCCCGGCTGCCAGCCCTGGTACGTAACCGGACCGGAAGCTATCACGCTCATGGCATGCGTGGAAGCCACGACCGCAATGTTCCTGGAGTACCTGAAACATCCAGATACTTCTTATTGGTCTGAGCCAGACTTTTACCCTTTCATGGTTCCTAGCAATGCTGAGAAGAGAGGCTACGAGATCAAAAAAGTGAACGTCCCAGTCCCTCCGGCGCCCGTCCCCGTTCCCGGAGTTCTCGACGAAGCGAGAGTAAAACGGTTACGAGAAAAAGATTACGTATTGAAGGGCGCGTTTGAAGCCGACCATTTCCATAGCAGCATCATCATGGCCGAGAAGAACGCCCGTCCGGCATTTGCTCATATCGCCCTGGTAAGCGCTGCCACCTCCGGTTTTGCTTTTCCTCCAGAGATCGGCGATTCCAGCAGGTCTCCCGGTGATGTCCTTGCGAGCGCAGTCTTGAATGCCATTGAAACCGTCAAGTTTCTGCCTGCCGAGCTTAGAGTCAAAAGTAGTGAAGCAAAAACTCTTCTGGAACCGTTGGCCAGCCAGCTTGGAATCACCTTGCGCGTGGTGAAGTTGTTGCCTGCTATCGAAAGTCTGAAGCACCATCTGCTCGCGTACATGGGCCGATAGAACCATACTAAGGATATGAAGGCGCAGAATTTTCGCCCAGGTTGCGGGGTGCTCGCGCTGTGATTCAGGATTCGCTTGCTACGCTCGGGATTTTACAAAACGCGCGCCGCGAAGACACCCGTCTCCACCTTACCGCCACGTTTGATCTGCACGAAGATGTGGTAATCGCCGGGTTGGGGGAAACCGTAGGGGAAAGATACTTCAGGGGAGAGCGGCGCGTGGTGCATTCCGGCCATGGCGTCTGTTGTTGCGGGATTTTCTCCCTGGGCCAGCGCGGCGGCGGCCATGGAAACTGATCCTGCGGGATGCACGTGCGCAAACACCTTGCCGTCATTGCTCAGAAAGACTGTATGCCCAGCCATGCCCATGTAGTTCTCCATATCGGTGGCCGGCTTTCCATTGCGATCTTCGATGCGGAAGCGGAAATGCATCGCCTCTTTGGCTTTGAGGGCTTTAAGCGGTGCAGCATCTTGTTCCCACACCATGCGATAGCCATCGCCGAGTTGTGAGACTTTTGGATCAGCGTTGGCGTTCGCTACTCCGGCGTCATCTGCAGTCGGTTGAGAGGAACTCACAGCAGGCAGATCGATCTCACCGATCTGCGTCTCAGAAAAGCCGCTCTGGTGCACGATGTCGGCATAAATCCAGTAATCTCCGGCGGGAAGATCGGGAAGGCCTTGTGAAAACTCTCCTGCATCCACCTGCTGCGGATGCAGGTGCCAGAAGCTCTTCATATCCGGCATGCGCACCAGGAAGAGATGCATGAGGTGGCCATGATCGGGAATAAGGTCGTCCACGCGCGGACGCTCAGGCAAATCAAGGCGCAGGGGCGCCCGGGTTTCGGCCGTGGGCCCCTCCAACTGCAGGCTCAATAAATTGCCGTTTTGCAAGGATGCCTGCACGTGCGGAGGACGGTAGAGGAGGCGCGCATTGTCGGCGGCCTCGGCGCTCCACCAGCCATTGCCGGAGACCAGCGCCACCACGATGATGACCGCCATCACGACCATGCCAATGCGGCCACGGTGTTTCTTCGAATCGCCGGGATGCTCGCCGGGCGCAAGATCAGCCTCGCGGTTGGCTGCGCCGATGATGGCAACCAGGCCCGCGACCAGGAATATGCCGAGAACGGCAAGCAGTCCACCCAGGGCTCTTCGCATGCGCGCCGAAGTGGTGGAGACCGCCGTGACCGGCACCGCCAGTTCTGCCTTGCCGTGCCGGCCGTCCACGTGGACCTGCACCTTCCATGCGCCGCGCACCAGCAGCCACAGGCCCCCGGTAAACAGTTGCGGATCGCTGCTGGAGCGCTCCGCCGTGTCCGGCCGGGGCGCAAGCCTGGCAGCCACGCCCACCATGCGCAGGGGAAGAATCTGAATCCGGGTAACATCGTTGGAGACGCTGCGAATCTGAATCTCCGCCACCCCCGGTACCACCGTAGGCGGACGGATGGTCACCAGCAGGTGATAGGGGCCGGCGTAGCCGTCGTAATAAACATCAGGGCTGCCCACGTGGGCGGAAGCGACGCCCGCAGTACAGAGCAATAAGACCGCAAGCAAAACTGAGCGAAGGATTTTGTTCCTTATCTTCCTCTGCGTCCTTTGCGCCCTCTGCGGTAAATCAGAGAATGTGTCTGCCCCCGAGGCACTTAAGGACGAACGAGGCTGCCCAGGGGCTGAATGCTGATTGCTGACTGCTGAGTGCTGCTTCATCCCCGTTGCACCCGGCGCAGCCAATTGCCAAACACGATGCCTATGCGCGCACTCAGAATCGCGGCGACGAATGAAAATACGACGTTGCGCCAGAAGTGAACCGATGTGAGCTCCCAGGAAGCAAAGAGATGCTGGGCCTGTTTGGTGGTTGGCGGCAGGAAAAAGAAAAAGTAGTTGGTGCCGAAGATCCAGTTGCGTGAAGCTGGAGCCATAAGAAAATTGCCGAAGGGCCACTGCACGGCCGCGAGCGTAACCACAAAGATGATTCCCTGAATCGCGGCCTGCTGCCATTTGTCCAGCGCCTGCAATCGCGGATGAAGCAGATCGAGCAGTACGGCGGGCACAAGAATCAGGACAGGGAACTGCAGGGGGATGAAATGGGTAACCTGCTGGTACACCGGACCGAGTTTGGGTTCTCCGGGAAAGAACGGGAAGATCCACAGGCAGAGCAGGAAAAAGCCCGTATACATGGCGGCCATGATGGCGCCGGCCCAGCGGCGTCCGGTAGCGATCGAAATGGCATTCCAGAGCAGCAGCGGCCCAATGCTTACCGCCAGGTAAAAGATGCCGCTGTGCATGAAGATGCGGTTGGTGTATTCGAGCTTGAACAGCATGCTCAGAATCAGGATGTTTCCTCCGCAGGCCACCAGCAGCCATTCCAGATGTTTGCGCAGTGGGCCTTCACTGCGGTTCATCTCTCCGGCAACCAGGATCGCGGCGCCCCACATGAGCGCGGCAATGCCCATGGCCAGCAGCACGTGAGGAGGGCTGATGATCCTCACGTCGAGCCCGTAAGCATCGTGCCACCAGTTATCAAAGGGCGCGGAGGTGAGCATGGCCACGCCCCCCCAGGCGCTGATGAATGCTCCCAGCGGTCCGCGAAACCCAAACACGCTGACCGATGCGTTTTGGGCTGGCTGATTTTTGCTGAATGTAGTGCCGAAGATCAGAAATGAGGAATAAATGGCCGCCAGCACAGCAGCAAACTGGATCATGAGATGCGCGGGCGTCCAGAAGGTATCGCGGCCAATGGTTTCATGCCAGGAGATGTCCCAGTACAAGCCCACAGGAATACACAAGGCGCCGAGCGCGCACGCCCAGACATACCAGGGAATTCCTCTCTTGGGGGAATCATTGAATGCGGCAAATCCTGCAGACTGTCGAGTGGCGATGGTGTTCATGTGGATTACACAACATCATAACCGAGCAGAGACATTGCAATGGTGTAATCACAGATTCATTGGCGATGAAGCATAGTAGTGCTACATCTCTAACGTAACCGTCAGCACTCAGCCCCTGAACAGTCTCGTGAACCTCAAGAGCGATGTGAGCGGAAGCAAGTATTCGAATTAGCTGCAGCGCAGCCGAGCGCAAGCAAAGACAAAACCTTTGCAACACAGTGGAACAGAGTAAGCAGAGGAAACGAAAGTCAAAATCCACTACGGAGGCACGGGAGACACTGAGACATGGAGAAAAGCCAAAAAGAGATTTTGAATCTTAGTGCGACACATATTGTTGTCCAAGTTCGTTCGGGGGCTGAGTGCTGCTTTACCAAAAACTTTATAATGTCCGATTCGGGAGGGACGCGTTGAAACATCTATTGGCTGTTAGTATATGTCTGGTTTCCCTGTCACTGGGAGCTGTGCCGCCGCAACAGCATCAGGTGGGAGAGAAGAACCCGCCGCCACTGCCACCGTTGCAGGGTTTTCTGGCCGGCTCGGCCCAGACGGAGCGGCAATGGGAGGAAAAGTTTCGCGCCATTCCCAATACTGACAATCTGCGCGAGTACATGAAGCTGATGAGTGCGCGCCCGCATCACGTGGGTTCACCTTATGACAAGCAAAATGCCGAGTGGATGCTCTCAAAGTTCAAGGAGTGGGGCTGGGACGCGCACATCGAGAACTTCGACGTGCTGTTTCCCACTCCTAAAGAGCGCCGCCTCGAACTGCTGGAGCCAACCAGGTTTGTAGCCAAACTCGAAGAGCCGCCGATTGATATTGATCCCACTTCCAACCAGCAGGCGGAGCAGCTTCCGCCTTACAACGCTTATTCCATCGATGGCGATGTGAGCGGGCCGCTGGTCTACGTGAATTACGGCACGCGTGACGATTACGAGCAGCTTGCGCGGCTGGACGTATCGGTGAAAGGCGCAATCGTGATTGTGCGCTACGGGGGATCATGGCGCGGAATCAAGCCCAAGGTTGCAGCCGAACACGGCGCGCTGGGCTGCATTATCTACTCCGATCCGGCAGATGATGGCTATGCCAACGGCGAAGTCTATCCCCGGGGCGCATGGCGCAATAAAGACGCGGTGCAGCGCGGCTCGGTCACGGACACCTACTTTGCCGGCGATCCGCTGACTCCCGGCTGGGGTTCGGTTCCGGGCGCGCGACGGCTGGAGATCAAAGATTCTCCGCTGATTACTAAAATCCCCGTGCTTCCTATTTCGTACTCTGATGCGCAGCCGCTGCTGGCCTCCATTCAGGGACAGGTGGTGCCGGAGAAATGGCGCGGCGCACTGCCGCTTACATATCACCTTGGGCCGGGACCGGGAAAAGTTCACCTGGTAGTGAAATCCAACTGGGACACCAAGCGGCTTTATGACGTGATCGCCAAACTGCCGGGCGCCGAGGCCGCCGGCCAGTGGGTGATGCGCGGCAATCATCATGATGCCTGGGTCAATGGCGCGAGCGATCCGTTGAGCGGCATGGTGGCCGTATTGGAAGAAGCGCGCGCACTGGGCGAGCTGCACAAGCAGGGATGGAGGCCGAAGCGCACCATCATCTACGCTGCATGGGATGGTGAAGAGCCGGGCCTGCTCGGCTCAACCGAATTCCTGGAGACCCATATGGAAGAACTCCAGCAGCATGCGGTCGCCTATATCAATTCTGACAATAACAGCCGCGGCTTCCTGCGGGTTTCCGGATCGCACTCGCTGGAGCGCTTTTTGAACGGTGTGGCCCACGACATTGAAGACCCGGAGAAACATATCTCTGTGTGGGATCGCGCTCACCTGCTGCGCATCGCCGATGCCACCGGAGCGGAGGTCCGCGACGAGCTGCGTAAGCGTGCTGATTGGCGTATCCGCGCGCTGGGTGATGGTTCAGACTATGCCTCTTTCCTCGACCATGCCGGGATAGCAGCGGTAGACATTCGTTTCAGCGGCGAGGGCGGCGAAGGCCAGTATCACTCCATCTACGATGATTTCTACTGGTACACCCATTTTTCGGACACGCAGTTCATCTATGGGCGTGCCCTGGCGCAAACGGCCGGAACAGCCATCATGCGGCTGGCGGATGCCGACCTGCTGCCGTTTGATTTCGTCGGCCAGGCAGACACGATCAAGACTTATGTGAAAGAGTTGGAGAGGCTGTTCAAGAGCCAGCAGGATGAGATCCGGGAGCGCAACCTGGAGCTGCAGGAAGGAGTTTTCAGCGCGATCTCCGATCCGCAGAAGCCCACGCAGCCTCCGGCGCGTATGGAGACGCCTCCGGTGATCAGCTTCGCTCCACTGCAAAACAGCTCTGACGCCCTGCAGAAGGCGGCCCAGCGCTATGATGCGGCGCTCAAGAACTTTCCGGCAGGCGGCTTCAAAGCTAATGCTGCCACACTCACGACACTCAATGAACGGCTTTACAAGAGCGAGCGGCTCTTCCTGAGCGAGAAAGGCCTGCCGGGAAGGCCATGGTTCAAGCACCAGATTTATGCTCCCGGCGCTTATACGGGATACGCGGTCAAGACCATTCCCGCGGTCCGTGAAGCCATTGAGCAGTACAAGTGGACAGAGGCGCAGGAAGGCGTGACGACGGTAAGCGATATCCTGCAGAAAGAAGCGGCTTCTGTGAATGAAGCAGCCGCGCAGTTGGAGCAACTGATATCTGCGCATTAGGGAGCGACAAAATTATTGGTGTTGAGGCGGCTCAGATTTTGAGATACTGAGCGCAATTTATCTACAACGAATCGGGAGAAAATTATGGATGCAGGTACGGCAGCAGCTAAGCCTTCAAAAGGAATGGTTTGGACAGGACGGATTATCAGCGGAATCGTGGTGCTCTTTCTGCTCTTCACCACCACTTTCGGACTGATGCACAGGGCTGAGAGTGTGAAGCATATGACTGAGTACGGCTATCCGGAGAGCGCCTACCTGCCGATTTCCATCGTGCTCGTAGCCTGCACGCTGCTTTATGCGATTCCCCTGACCTCGATCTTCGGGGCAATCCTGATGACGGGTTACCTGGGCGGCGCCGTTGCCACGCACGTGCAGGCCGGCGAACCCTACTTCATTCCAATTGTTGTTGGGGTGCTGGTATGGCTGGGAATCTTCCTGCGCGATGCTCGGCTGCGCGCGCTGGTTCCGTGGCGCCGGTGAAGCGGACAGCCTCTGTGAGCCGGGTAGCATCTCATCTGAAGCAGTTGTGTCTTCCCATTCATTTGCAGATTTTATTAATAGATCGTCAATTTATAAGGTGCCCCCGGGTTCTTTGCGGCACAGCCAAGGCTGCGCCCATCTAAAGTTACGGTAACCTGTTGCAGCATCCTGCCTGCCGAAAGGGTTCTGATGGGTACTCCTGGATTATTGATGCCGTCCCGCATAGGCCGCCGCACGATGCGGATATGGGCGATTGCACTGACGGTCGCCGCTTTCTCGCCGCTGGTGATCTGGCCGAACTTGTGGCGCAACGCCTTCTCCACGCAGTTTCTACCGCACATTTACTGCTACCTGCGTGACCAGCAACTGATCTGGCTGCACCTTGTGTCAGACACGCTTATCGGCGTGGCCTATGTGGCGATCAGCTTTACCCTGGTCTACCTTATACGCCGTGCCCGCCGTGACATCCCTTTCCAGTGGATGTTCCTGGCCTTCGGGCTCTTCATCATCTCCTGCGGCATGACCCATTTTATGGAGGTGGTGGTTTTGTGGAAGCCAGTCTACTGGTTTTCAGGAGACGTGAAGGTGGTTACTGCTTTGGCGTCCGTGGCCACCGCCATCTCTCTGCCCCGGCTGGTACCGCGGACACTGGCATTGATTCACACGGCGCGCCTCTCGGAAGACCGGGGCATCAAGCTGGAAGAGGCAAACCGCCGGCTGGAACAGCTTAACCAGGAATTGATCGAACGCGACCAGATGAAGACAGCGCTCATACGCCGCAACATGGCAGGCATGGCCTCGTGGGAATGGGACATTCAGAATGACACCATTCACTGGATCGATGATCCTTTTCCGCTGTTCGGACGCAACGCCATGGAACTGCGCAGCATTCGCAGGCTGGAAGCCGCTGTACATCCGGAAGACCGGGAACGACTGCAAAACGTAATCAAGAAGCTGCTGGAATCGGGCGAAGAATATGAGAGCGAATACCGCACCTTATCGCCCAACGAGAGCGTGCGCTGGCTCACGGCCCGCGGGCACATGCATCGCCGGGCGGATGGAACGCCCGAGCGCCTGCTGGCCTTCGTGATCGATATCACCAACCGCAAGCAGGCAGAAGAAGCGCTGCGCACCTCAGAAAAGCTGGCCACCGCCGGAAGACTGGCCGCGACCATTGCCCACGAAATCAATAATCCGCTGGAGGCGATAACGAATCTTCTCTACTTGTTGCGCAGCGATCCGGGAAACAAAGAATTGCTGAGCATGGCTGAGCAGGAGGTGGCCCGCCTTGGCCACATCGCCAAGCAGACATTGGGCTTCTATCGCCAGAACCCAAACCCGGTAAGGATCAACCTGATGGACACGCTGGAAGGCGTGCTAGTCCTGTTTGCGAATAAGTTACAGACGCGCAGCGTGAAGATAGAACGGCGTTATGACTTTAAAGGTGAACTCAGAGTGAATTCCGGCGAACTGCGCCAGGTGTTCAGCAACCTGATCGGCAACGCGCTGGATGCCATGAACAGCGGCGGCCGAATTGTTGTCCATACGGCGCTGGCTGAGTCGAGCTATGTAGGGCCTTCCGCGCGCATCACGATTGCCGATTCAGGATTGGGAATTCCGGCTGAGAACCTGAAGCGCATCTTCCAGCCGTTTTTCACCACGAAAAAAGATGTCGGCACCGGTCTGGGATTATGGGTCACCAATGAGATCGTGCAGAAGCATGGCGGTGTGATCAAAATAAAAAGCTCGACCAATCCTGCGCGTCATGGAACGGTGTTCATGATCTGGCTGCCGCTGGATGTGCCACAGCAGAGGAGTTCGGCGGCGTAAAGCGATTGGGTAAATGGGTAAATTGGTCTGTATTGTCTTTCTTAGATCAATCCGCGCAGCCGGGGGCGGCTAATGCCACTTACATTGCACAGTCGAGCATGAATTTAAAAGAATTTTCGCATGGGCGGGCAGCAGCGGGGCAGATTCCTCCGCCCTACTCACGCGCTGAAGAAAACGCGCGTGAGCTTAACGGGCGTTCGGAATGACATCTCTCATTGGGATACAGCATGGTGTCCCTAAAGTAAGTGACGTTAGCGAGGGCGGCTGCGGTCCATGCAAAGCTAACGCTTGGCTCTATCCAACCATTTCTCTACATGCGCTGGCGGCGACCAGGCATCAAGATTGTCGAGCATCTCTTCCGGAGTGGAAGCCACCAGAACTAAATCGCGGTTCTGCGGGTGGACAAACCTCTCCTGCACGGCGTGATCAAAGAATTCGAGCAGGCCATTCCAGAAGCCTTCAACGTTTAACAGGCCGCAGGGTTTGATCTGAATGCCGAGCTGCGACCAAGTGAGAATCTCGGCGAATTCCTCCAGCGTGCCGTAACCACCAGGCAGGGCAATAAAGGCATCAGCAAGGTCGGCCATCAGGGCTTTGCGTTCATGCATGCTCTCGACTACATGCAGCTTTGTAAGCCGCTGGTGACCGATTTCGCGTTCGATGAGGCCGCGAGGCATCACGCCAATGGCTTCGCCCCCATTGGCCAGCACGGAATCGGCGGTAATGCCCATGAGGCCAACGCGTCCGCCGCCAAAGACCAGGGCTATGCCGCGTTTGGCCAGAAGCTCACCCAGCCGCCGCGCTGCCTGCGCATAGGCCGGGCGAGCTCCCGGTGATGATCCGCAGAAAACGCAGATACGCATCAGGTGGTGGCAGCCACAGCGATATCCTGGGTAGGCAGCCTGGCTGCTTCATTGCGCAGGTCTTCAAAGAGCATGGTGCTCAGATAACGCTCTCCGAAGTCCGGGATGACGACCACGATCAGCTTGCCGGCATTTTCCTCACGCTGGGCCAACCTGATGCCCGCGGAGATGGCTGCACCTCCGGAGATGCCGACAAAGACACCTTCTTCCTTGGCGGCGCGGCGGGCCATCTGCAGAGACTCATCCAGCGTTGTGGTAACGACTTCATCGATGAAATCGGTGCGCAGCACTTCAGGAATGAATCCAGCGCCCAGTCCCTGAATTTTATGCGGGCCGGGTTTGCCGCCGGAGAGCACGGGGCTGTCCGCCGGTTCCACGGCGACGATTTTGAACGAGGACTTTTTAGGCTTGATGTACTGGCCTACGCCCGTGAGTGTTCCACCGGTGCCCACGCCGGAGATCAGGATATCCACCTGGCCATCTGTGTCATTCCAGATTTCCGGCCCGGTGGTCTCGAAGTGAATCTTCGGGTTAGCCGGGTTGGAAAACTGCTGCAGGATGTAGCCGTTGGGTGTCTGCTCCAGGATTTCTTTGGCCTTGGCCATAGCCCCTTTCACGCCTTTGGGGCCTGGGGTGAGCACGATTTCAGCGCCAAAGGCCAGCAGCACCACACGGCGCTCCATGCTCATGGTCTCAGGCATGACGAGAATGATGCGGTAACCGCGCGCGGCAGCGGCAAAGGCCAGTCCGATGCCGGTGTTGCCGCTGGTAGGCTCGATCAGAACGGTCTTACCCGGCTGAATTTTGCCGGCCTTTTCCGCATCCAGCAGCATGCTTACACCAATGCGGTCTTTCACGCTGTTACAGGGATTGCGGCCTTCCAGCTTGGCAACCACGGTCGCCTTACAGCCTTGAGTGATCTTGTTCAGTTTCACCAGTGGTGTCTTGCCAATCAGCTCAGTAACATCCTTCGCGATGTTCATACAATCCCTCTCTTTAGAATTTAGATTTCAACCGCCAGAGAGCATAGGATTCCTCCAGACCCTCCGGGGAATCAGAAAATTGTAGCTGATTTTCAGAGTTGTGTGCATCTGCGGCCTCGTTCTTTTTCACCGCCAAAGGGCGCTAAGGAGCCTATGTTAGAGGCTCATTGAACCTGATGTGGTTTCCGAATGGATCGGTCACGTTGACGCATCGGGTATTCCATGGGGTCTGATCCAGTCCGGGACGGAGATAGCCGTAATTCCTGGCGGTGAGTTCGCGGTGGAACTCCTCGATGCCGCACATTTGCACGTAGATGCTGGAACCCGGCGTAGCGTCTCCGTAGTGTTCGCTCAGGTGCAGTACCAGCCCCGCGCGTGAGACCTGCATGTAAACGGGAGCAACCTCAGGGAATTTGTGCTCCCAATCAATCTGAAAGCCAAGATAATCGACGTAAAATTCTTTGGCTTTTTCCACGCTGAACATGCGAAGGATAGGGATGGTGCGTTCGAAGCTGACTGCCATGACAATCCTCCTCCGGTACTCTACAGAATTCAGCAGATGCACAAAGTGTGCAGGGGCTGAAGCCCAATCAAATTAAAACCTTTCGGCACGATCGAAGTCATGCCCTGATACAAAGTCATGCCCAATCTTTCCTCGTTGCGATATCCTTCCGCGCAGCCGGGGGCGGCTACGCTCCATAATGTGCTTAGTGGTTACTGCAGCAGAGAGCCGTTCTGATCCTCTTCCGGCTTCTCCAGGATCACCACCGCCGAAGCCACCTTGTCACCCGCTTCGAGATTCAGCAGCCTTACTCCCTGGGTGGAGCGCCCGGCTTCGCGAATCTGCTTGGTGTCAATGCGGATGATCTTGCCGAACTGGCTGATCAGCATGGCTTCAGAACTTTCGTCCACCAGCATGATGCCGCTGACTTTGCCGTTGCGCGAGGTGGTCTTTACATTGATCACGCCCTTGCCGCCGCGCGACTGCAGGCGGTATTCCTCGATGGGGGTGCGCTTGCCGTAGCCTTGCTCGGTCACCGAAAGAATCAGGCTGGGCACTTCCTCAGCCTCGGCTTCATTCTTGCCTTTGCCGTTGGTCTTCTTCTTCCCCTGTTTAGGCGTCACGGCCATGCCGACAATGTAGTCGTCCTTGTCGAGGTCCATACCGCGCACGCCATACGCAGGGCGGCCCATGGAGCGGACATCTTCTTCGTTGAAGCGGATGGCCATGCCTTCATGCGAGGCCAGGAAGACGATCTGGTTGCCATCGGTGAGGCGGGCGGCCACGAGTTCGTCATCCTTCTCAATGCCTATGGCGATGATGCCGCGTGACATCACGTTGGAGAAGTCTTTCACCGGAGTCTTCTTCACCGTGCCGTTGCGGGTGGTAAAGAAGACGTAGCGGTTCTCTTCTTCCAGATCGCGGACTTCAAGCAGCGTACGAACCGTCTCTCCGGGCTGCAATGCGACCAGGTTGCCCATGTGCTTACCCTTGCCGGCAGCGCCCACATCGGGAATCTCATAGACCTTGAGCCAGTAGACACGGCCGGTATTGGTCAGAATCAGCAGGTACGAGTGCGTGGAAGCAATGAAGAGATATTCGACAAAGTCCTCTTCCCGGGTCTTCATGCCCGTGCGTCCAGTGCCACCGCGCCGCTGCTGCCGATAAGTCGAGATAGGCGTGCGCTTCAGGTAGCCGCTATGGGAGACGGTCACCGCCACCTGCTCATCAGCAATGAGGTCTTCGAGAGTGATCTCGGTGCTTTCGTCAGTGATCTCGGTCTTGCGCTGGTCGCCGTAATCTTTCCTGACTTCCTCCAGATCTTTCACGATTACGTTGCGCTGCTTCTTGTCAGAGGCCAGGATGGATTCGTACTCGGCGATTTTTTCGCGAATCTCTCCCAACTCTTTCAGGATTTCTTCGGTAGAGAGCCGCGTGAGACGGTAGAGCTGCAGTTCGAGGATGGCATCTGCCTGGCGCGGGCTGAGCTTTCCTTCGGCCCCGCCGACCTTCTGCTGAATCTGCTTATCGACAATCTTGAACTTGGCGGCCAGCAGGTTTTCTTTGGCTTCAGCACGCGAACCCGAAGCACGGATGATCTTGATCACCGCGTCGAGATTGTCGAGGGCGATCTTGTAACCCTCTAAGATGTGCTCGCGCTCGCGAGCCTTTTCCAGCAGGTAGGCAGTGCGGCGACGCACCACTTCCAGGCGGTGCTCAATGAAGTACTGGATGGCCTGGATGAGCCCCATCTCTTTCGGCTGGCCGTGCACCACAGCCAGGAAGATCATGCTGAAGCTTTCCTGCATCGAGGTGTGCTTGTAGAGCTGGTTGAGGACGATCTGGGCTTCGGCGCCGCGCTTGAGTTCCACCACCACGCGCATACCGTCGCGGTCGGATTCATCGCGCACGTCGGAGATGTCATCGATTACTTTATCGTTCACAAGCTGGGCGATGCGCTCGATCAGCTTGGCCTTATTCACCTGGTAGGGAATCTCGGTGATGATGATGGACTTGCGCCCCTGGGCCATGTCTTCAATACCGGCCTTGGCGCGCATCATGAAGCGGCCACGGCCTTTTGTGTATGCGTCCTTGATGCCGCTACGGCCGTAGATGTACGCGCCCGTGGGGAAGTCCGGGCCTTTCACGATCTTCAGGATGTCGGTAAGCGAGGTATTCGGCTCATTGACCAGCTTGATGGTGGCGTCCACGATCTCCGTGAGGTTATGCGGCGGGATATTCGTCGCCATGCCTACGGCAATGCCGTTCGATCCGTTCACCAGCAGGTTGGGAATGCGCGTCGGCAGTACGGTAGGCTCCACGGTGCTTTCGTCATAGTTGGGCGTGAAGTCTACGGTTTCTTTGTCGATGTCTTCCATGAGCGCGCCGGCAATCCGCGCCAGACGGCACTCGGTGTAACGCATGGCCGCCGGTGGATCGCCATCCACGGAGCCGAAGTTTCCCTGGCCATCGATCAGCGGGTAGCGCAGCGAGAAGTTCTGCGCCATACGCACCAGCGTGTCATAGATGGCGGCATCACCGTGCGGGTGATACTGGCCCATGCACTGTCCCACAACCTTGGCGCACTTGTTGTGCTTCTTGTTGTATTGCAGCCCCATCTCCTGCATGGTGTAGAGCACGCGGCGGTGCACGGGCTTCAGGCCATCACGGACATCAGGCAAAGCGCGGCCGATGATCACCGACATCGAATAGTCGAGATACGAGCGCCGCATCTCATCTTCAATGTTGATGGGCTGAATATTGGCGGCGCCGGGTGAACCTGGCGGAAGCCCGCCATCATTGGGCGGATTGAGTGGCAGTTGCGGGTCCTGATCGTCAGCCATATTGAGAGTTTTTTCCTTAACTTTCGTACTGCGTGAGACACCCGGCAGGGGAGCAGTCCAGGGCCGTAAAAACAACCCCGAAATTTACGCTAAATCGTTGCATTTACAAGAGGTTATCTGCCGAGAGAATACTCTGAATTATAGCATATTAGGAGCACTCGAAGAAGATGAAATTCGGGGCCAGTAAGTCCGGTAAAGGCATACGCAAACCGGCATCAACATCATAGGTAGATCAACATGGTGGAGGCAGACATCCTCGGGTTTCCTCCACTCCGTCCTTCCCTCCTACGTCGGTCGGACTGCGGTCGGAAAGACAAAAGGGGTGTGAATTCCCTACACCTCAACCTAAAATGCTCTAAAACAATCAGGGCAGCCTCTCGGCTGCCCCTGATTGTTTAGATTGCTTGCTGGTTAAGCCGGTGAAGGCTTGCCGGGAGCGATGCTTGGAGTGCGGCCCGGCTCAGGCTTCAGTACCTGCTGGACACCATCATCAGAGCCCTTCTGCGGCACTACACGCGCCGGAAGCGGCTTGTCTTCGAGGATCAGCTTGAGCTCGGCTGCATCCAGCACTTCGCGCTCCAGCAGCGCCAGAGCAATGCGGACCAGGGCCTCGCGGTTCTCTTCAATCAGCTTCTTGGCCGTGTCATAGCCGGTACTGACGAAGCGGCGCACTTCCGTATCAATCTGCCGCGCCGTATCTTCGCTGAAGTCACGGTGCTGCGCCAGTTCGCGGCCCAGGAAGATCTGCTCTTCCTTCTTGCCGTAAGCCAGCGGCCCGAGGCTGCTCATGCCCCATTCGCAGACCATCTTGCGGGCCATTTCGGTGGCCTGCTCAATGTCATTGCTGGCGCCGGTGGACACCTGGTTGAGGAATATCTCCTCCGCGATGCGCCCGCCCATGGAAACTGCGATCCTGGTGGTGAGGAATTCGCGGGTGTAGTTGTGCTTGTCGGTTTCCGGCAACTGCATGGTCACGCCCAGGGCCATGCCTCTGGGAATGATGGTGACCTTGTGCAGAGGGTCAGAATACGGCATCAGGGCAGCGACAATGGCATGTCCTGCTTCGTGATAGGCGGTGACCTTCTTTTCTTCTTCGGTCAGCAGCATGCTCTTGCGCTCGGCGCCCATCAGGACTTTGTCCTTGGCCAGTTCAAAGTCGTACATGAGCACGGCTTTGCGGTTGTTGCGCGCCGCATTGAGAGCAGCTTCATTCACCATGTTGGAAAGCTCAGCGCCGGAGAATCCCGGTGCGCCACGGGCCAGGATGGAGAGATCCACATCATCGGCCAATGGAATCTTGCGGGTATGTACGCGAAGGATTTCTTCGCGTCCGCGAACATCGGGCAGGGGCACCACAACGCGGCGATCGAAGCGTCCGGGACGCAGCAGCGCCGGGTCAAGCACATCAGGCCGGTTGGTAGCGGCGATCAGGATCACGCCTTCGTTGGATTCGAAGCCGTCCATCTCCACCAGCAACTGGTTGAGGGTCTGCTCGCGCTCGTCGTGTCCACCGCCGAGGCCAGCGCCACGATGGCGGCCTACGGCGTCAATTTCGTCGATGAAGATGATGCAGGGAGCATTCTTTTTGCCCTGCTCAAACAGGTCGCGCACGCGGCTTGCGCCTACGCCCACGAACATTTCTACGAAGTCAGAGCCGGAGATGCTGAAGAACGGCACATTGGCTTCGCCTGCTACGGCGCGGGCCAGCAGGGTCTTGCCGGTGCCAGGGTGTCCAACCAGGAGGACGCCCTTGGGAATTCTTCCGCCCAGCTTCTGGAACTTCTGCGCTTCTCGCAGGAACTCAATAATCTCGCGCAACTCTTCCTTGGCTTCATCCACGCCGGCCACATCTTTGAAGGTGACCTTCTTCTGTTGCATGGAGAGCAGGCGCGCGCGGCTCTTGCCGAAACTCAAAGCTTTGTTGCCGCCGGTCTGCATCTGGCGGATCATGACGAACCACAGCACACCCAGCAGGATGACCGGTGAGAGCTGCACCAGCCACATCGACCAGTTAGCTCCCTGACTATCCCTAAACACAGTTTTTACATCTTTATGGTCATTCAGCGGCTTGACCAACTCAGGGTTGGTAGTAAACGGGGCGGTCAGGTGATATTTGCCACCCTCTTTAAGTGTTCCGTGGGCCTCGTTGCCGACAATGGTGATATCTGAAATCTTGTTGTCTGCAAGCTTTTGTACGAACTCGCTGTAAGCAAGCTCCTGGTCCTTGCCGTTGCTCGCGCTGGTGGAAATCATTTTCCAAAGCACCAGGCCCACCGCAATCAACGTTACCCACAGGACCACCGTCTTGAATGTCGAATTCACGAATAGACTCCCTCAATTTGAGCGCAAGGTCTTCTCCTTACGCGTTGCTGCAATCTGCTCCGATTGTTTCTATGATAAAGACGTGCCGGAGCAGGAAATGTGAAACTTTATGAGACCGGAATATTCAGCCCTCAAAAAGCGGACTACTCCACCCAGATTAGATGCGGGAAAGAGTATTCCGACTTAGAATTCTATACCCTTTTGGACCAGCTTTCCTTCCGCAAAACTGCTTAAGCCCTGTTTAAGCCTTGGCGCCTTCCGCCCGTGCTGCAATATAGGGCAGATTTCGGCCCAAATCAGGGGTCCCCAGTCCATAGCCTACGACAAAACTCTCACTCATCAGAAAACCAAAGTAATCCGGCTGTAAAGGCACCCGGCGGGCGGTCTGCTTGTCCAGAAAGGCAGCCAGCTTTACGTTGGCCGCTCCCCGGCCATAGAGATTGCGGAGGAGGAACTCGCTGGTAATGCCTGATTGCACCAGGGCCTCTACCAGTAAGACGTCCTTGCCTTCGACATTCACTTCTGGACTGAAAAAGATCTCGGTAGTGTTAGGGTGAGACTCTTTGAATTGAGGCTTCAGGAACTGGCAAACCACCGGCACCTCCAGTTCGCGCACCAGATCAGCCATGAACATGAAGCCGTTTTCCAGCACGCAGACCACGTACACGGTTTTACCCTGATAGTCGGTAGAAATCTGGCGGGCCATCTCGTGCACCCGCTTTTTTATCTGGTCTGCTGCCAGGAGCACCCGCGGGAACTCCTGTATTAATTTTTCTTTGCTCACATTAGGCCCCAGAACCTGTAGTAATTTCTTCAATTAAAACAGCTTGCCCTGATTTAACGGCAAATGCCTGCGGCACAGGGAAGCCCCGCAGCCATACAATTTCACCCGCGCTTTCGACTACCGGCCAGACCCTGCGCTGGACTGGCGAGAGCTCCTGCCCCAGACGCCCGGGCTGCAATAACTCTTTTACTTTCTTAGGGGAGCGGGTATGCGCAGGGAAAAACCTGTCGCCGGCCTGCCAGTTGCGTACCGTGACTTCCGGCGCCAGCAACGCGGGATCCAGCAGCGCGGAATTATATCCTGAATCCGGGCTTCCGGCACTTACCAGGTGCGCCCGAAACATGCTCCCCAGTTCGGGAACCATTATCTCCCCTGGAATCGGAAGTGCATATTTATAAGTTAGTTGCGCCTCCTTTTCTTCCGGCTGAGTTCCGAAATACAGCTCCCGGTACGAACTGCCGGCCACCAGCCCGGCGGGCAGATTCAGCCCTTTTCCTGGTTTCTTGTGCCGGGCAAAGAGAAGCAGCTCCTGGATGTGCTTGAACTCCAGAGTTACCCCAAACTGCTCTCCCATAAAACGCAAGATGCGCCTCTGAAGCGCCAGCGGCAGAACGTGAAAGGCAGATAGATCTAGGGCCAAGGTGGGGGAATTGGCAGCGCTGCTGGCTTCTTGGCGATTGGTGCGTCCGCTGCGGCTGGGTTTCCCGGAACGCACCAGCCGGGTGGCGAGTGCGGCAATTTCCTTGTCCCAATACTCCTCTTCCGCTCGGGCAACTTCGGCGAGGTCTGCCAGAGTCACGCGGATCGCCGGGTTATAGTCCCGCTGGAGAACCGGCAACAGCTCATGGCGGATACGGTTGCGGAAATGGCGCAGGTCCTGATTGCTCTGGTCTTCACGCCAAGACTGCCCCAGGCGCTTCAGGTAATCCTCAATCTCCGGTCGAGTCACAGATAACAAAGGGCGGATCAGGCCTTTGTTTTTTTGCCAGGGCGCAATTCCTGCCAGCCCGCGAGTGCCGGTCCCGCGGATCACCCGCATCAACACGGTTTCAGCCTGATCGTCTTCAGTATGGGCGGTGGCCATCTTGTCGGCGAATCGTTCGCGAAGCAGTGAGGCGAACCACGCATGCCGCAACTCCCGCGCGGCTGTTTCCAAGCTGAGCTTCTTCTCCTGAGCGTTGGCGGGAACATCGGCTGACCCGAGCCGAAAATCCATTTCGAACTGCTGCGCCAGGCTTTTCACGAACTGCTCATCCTGATCGGCCTCTACCCCGCGAATCCTGTGATTGAAATGCGCTACGCTCAGCACGATGCCCAACTCCTGTCGCAGATCCAGCAACAGGCGCAGCAAGGCCACGGAATCCGCGCCGCCGGAAACAGCTACGGCAATGCGGTCCCCGGCGGCGATGAGCTGCTGATCGCGGACGTACTTCAGAACTTTTTCAATCACAGTTGCAATATTACTGCTTTAGACACCAGCACAATAGTTTTAGCTTCTTATGCGGATATGCTGCGCGCAGACC
The DNA here is from genome assembly GCA_003223515.1 of Candidatus Angelobacter sp. Gp1-AA117. Lineage (GTDB taxonomy): Bacteria > Acidobacteriota > Terriglobia > Terriglobales > Acidobacteriaceae > Angelobacter. Next base: position 78,942 of record QHVI01000039.1, on the reverse strand, counting down.
CAGCAGGCGCAGCAGCAATGTTGTTATACTTTTTACCCCTTATGAAGGTCATAGCAATCATTCCCGCCGCCGGACTCGGCACCCGCATGGCGCCTCCCGGCAAAAAAGGGCAGCCCTCCAAACAGTTCGTAGAAATCAATGGCGCGCCTATTCTCATCCACACGCTGCGCGTCTTTGCCCGCAATCAGCAGGTGAGCCACATCATGGTGGCTCTACGCAAGAACGAGATAGAGCACTTCCGCGAGCAACTGGAAAGCGAAAAGCTCTCCAGCAAAGTAGAACTGGTTGAGGGTGGTGAGCATCGCCAGGAATCTGTCGCTAATGCATTGGAGAAGCTCAAGGCCGCCAACAACGATATTGTGCTGGTGCATGATGCCGTCCGCCCCTTCGTGGATGACGACATTATTGGCAACGTCATTCGCGAGGTGGAAAAACACGGAGCAGCCATCGCCGGACTGCCTGCCGTGGACACCATCAAGCAGGTAGAGCGCGCGGCCGAAGGGGCGATCATTACCGCTACGATTCCGCGGGAAAGAGTGGTGCAGGCACAGACGCCGCAGGGTTTTCGTTATGAATTGATCAAGCGCGCCTTCGACAGCGCCAAAGCAGATGGGTTTACCGGCACCGATGAAGCGTCACTGGTAGAGCGAATGGGAGAGGATGTATGGGTGGTAATGGGCTCGGCCCGGAATATCAAGATCACCACACCGGGCGACCTGGAACTCGCCGAATTCCTGCTCGCGCAATCATCCCGCCGGGGGTTAGCTGGTTGATTTTTACCACTGATTAACACAGATAAACACAGATCAATAAAAGATATGACTGATGCAAAATATAAACACGCTGAACTTACCGAGGCCATTATTGGGGTGTTCTATGAAGTGTATAACGAACTAGGCTTCGGATTTCTTGAGTCCGTATATCGGAAATCCATGAAACTAGCTTTGGAACAGAAGGGCCTGCGAGTAAGGGAGGAAGCACCTACTTCGGTAATATTTCGAAACCATAATGTAGGCGATTTCAAGGCCGATCTGGTTGTAAATGAAGTCATTCTGCTCGAACTCAAAACGGCTGAATATATTGTTGCTGCTCATGAAGCACAAGTGCTTAATTATTTGCGAGCAACCGAATTTGAAATCGGCTTGATCCTGAATTTCGGCCCTAAACCTTAAGTCCGCCGCTTACTGCTCGACAACATACGAAAACAATCAAGAGCACATAGAGCAGGAGACCTGACTTAATCTGTGTTTATCTGTGTTCATCAGTGGTGAAAAAGAATGAGAATCGGTTATGGATGGGATTCGCATGAATTTAAGAAAGGCGTCCCACTAAAAATTGGCGGTGTTGAGCTGCCTCATGACAAAGGCCTCGCCGGACATTCGGATGGCGATGTGCTGCTACACGCCATTACAGACGCCCTGCTGGGGGCCGTGGCTGCCGGTGATATTGGCGGCTACTTTCCGCCCTCTGATCCGAAGTGGAAGGGCGCGGATTCGACCATCTTTATCCAGGAGGCGTTGAAGCAGGTACGCCGCGCCGGGTACACAATTGCCAACGTGGACTCCACATTGATCCTGAGTGAGCCAAAAATCGGCCCTCACAGTAAGACAATCCAGGCCCGTGTTGCTAAACTGCTTGGTATTGAACCTGCTCAGGTCGGCATTAAAGCCAAGACGCCGGAAGGCATGGGTACAGATGAAGCCGTGATTGCCCATGTGGCGGTTTTGCTGGTGAAAGCGCGAGTTTCCAGAGCAAAGAAGAGAAGGTGAAGAGGAATCATGATAGATAAAAGAAAGATCTACTGGTTGCTGGTCATTGTGGGTGCAGTGGGCGCGATTGGCGGGATCGTGATGCGAAAGACGGGTGGTCCAGATTCTCAGCACATGGCGAGCCTCGTTGGCTGGACTGGCATCGCGTTGCTTCTGCTGGCCCGCCTCTTCTTCAAACCCAGGCCTAATGCTCCACAGGACGTAAAAGACCTCTTCCCACCGAAAAAGCAGGGCTGAGGCGCAATTCAGATCATTAGCGTCAGCCCATACCAGGAGATCATGAAGTCTTATATGCCCTGTCACCGCAATATCGAGTTGAAGAAGGGAACGTATACCCTGCGCCTGGGCGTGCTCGACCGCACGACCAATCTCATGGGTACCGCCAGCGCCAAAGTGACGATCCAGTAGCTCACAGTACTCCAGGCTGAAAGAAATCCGAGCAAGGTTGAATGAAAACCTGGCCCGGATTTTTTGTTTAGCGATGGCCGTGGTCGTGATCGTGGTCACGATCATGGTGGCATTTGGAGCGGGCCTCTTCCAATTGACGCCGCCGCTGCTCTGCCTGCTGTGAAGTCTGTGGAGTGCGCGTTACGAAGGTTGCTATAGATTCCTGCTCTAAGGCCCGCGGGATCAATCCCCTTAGCGGGGCGGACGGAGATGTAAATGCCGATGAATGGAGCTACGCTCCGGCGCCGGTGGCGCTATGGTTTTCGCCGATGAGTTAATGAAGCGGCGGTATCGTGATCAGCTTATCTATCTATCAATAATCCGGAATAAGATTGCGGCAAAGCTCATCCAAATTCCCGGAAGATGATCTCAATATCAGTCGTGGTTTCTGCTCATGCAATATCCTTCAGAAGAGTTGCGGCTGAAGTGTCAAGCGTTTGCGCAATTACGACCAGGGTGGCCAGGGTGATGTTGGCGCGTCCGCGCTCAATCTCTCCCATGTGGCTGCGGTGAATGCCGCAGCGGTCCGCAAATTCTTCCTGGGACCAGCCTTTCTTCTGGCGAAACTGCCGGATCCTTGCCCCTAACTGCTGCTGGATATGCATTGTAAAAACCTCATCAGAACTGGTCTGGGGAATCATTGTTGCCTCCTGAAGCAGGGCGCCCCAAAAGTGAGGAATGCAATTGTAGGCGAATAAAAAGCGAAAACGCAAGCAGCGAATTCACATATCAGGCTTGAGCTTTTTTCCATGACGGGCAGCGTTAAGGCGAATGTCGCTGGAAGACTAAGCGACATTTTGTAAAAGCACTGAGAGAGCGATGTTCAGGCCGCGGCTGATTTTCTGCAGCGTGCTGATCGTCATGTCTTTCTCTCCACGTTCAATTTCACCCATGTGGGACCGGTGGATGCCACAAATGTCGGCAAATTCTTCCTGTGACCATCCACGCTCCAAACGCAATGTGCGAATCCGGTTTCCAATCGTTGTTTGGAGATTCATCCCACTTGATTTTGTTAGGAATCGCTCTTACGCGCCACCACATATATCGCGCCTTGCGAACGCCCGCGAAAACTCTGCTAAATCCCGCGCTATTAAATCTGGTGGCGTAAATTCATCGATCAGCCATAAGCTGGTTCCTGCTGGCGAACAAAAAGCGAACTCATCGCCTTCTTATTAATATGTCTGCACTCTTCTCCATCAAAGCTGAGATTGAATCGCAACTGTCGCCACGCTTTCCGGCAGCCTTTGGAGTCAAGGAGCGTCCGGAGTTTTCGCTGCTGCCTACCGGCATTGCCGCTCTCGATCATTTTTGTGGCGGTGTTCCCTGCGGCGCACTCACTGAAATTTGCGCCCACCCGGCACACTCCAGCGGAATCTGTTCGCTGCTGATGTCGCTATTGAAAACAACTTCAGCGGATCATTTCTGCGCTTTCATCGATGGCTCTGACGCATTTAACGTCCGCTGGGCCGATGCCTTGCAGGTGCAACTCGAACATCTGCTATGGGTTCGCTGCCAGGATCGCTCGCCTGATAAGCCATTGCCGGGCCGTCTTGATCAGGCGTTGAAAGCAACCGACCTGCTGCTGAAAGCTAATTGCGGATTCAACCTGGTTCTGCTTGATCTTCAGGATATGCCGGAAAAACTCGTCCGCCGCGTTCCTCTGGACGTGTGGTACCGGTTTCGCCAGACAGTGGAGCAACTGAAAGCAGCGCTGGTCATCACTACTCCGGCGCCGGTTACCGGAGCATGCAGCGCGCTGGTGCTGCGGCTGCAGGGTGCTGGAGCAAAGTGGGAGAGCACTACAAACCCACCACAGAGGCACGGAGACACGAAGGAACCCAAGAGATCGGGAGATCTGGTGATCGGGGGATCGGGAGATCGGGTCATCCGGCCATCTGATTCAGTGGAAAGATCTTTGCAAGAGGAACACACCCACAACACCACCCTGGAAGAATTTTGCATAGATGTAGAAGTGAATCGCAGGCGTGACTTCCAGAAACGCAGCGCGGTGGCCCGCCTGCAATTCACTGCTTCACGGAGCCTCTAGTGCTGTTTGCCTGCCTGTTCGCGCCATTCTTCATCGTGGAAGCAGTCATGCGGACCGAAGAAGGTACCGTGCGCCTGAAGAGCAACGCGCCGGTTGCAGTGCTGGATGGCCCGGAAAGCTGGATGCGGGTGATTGCCTGCAATCCACCAGCGGCCGGCGCAGGCGTAATTGCAGGCATGAGCAAAGCCGAGGCCGACCAGATAAGCTGCTTGATCCTGCAAAAGCGTTCCCCTGAGGGTGAACAGCGCGCGCAGTCTGCTTTGATCGAATGCGCGCAGCAATTTTCTCCGCGGGTGGAATCCACCGCTGCAGGAGCAATCACGCTCGATCTGGCTGGACTGGAGAAACTTTTCGGCCCACCGAAGAAAATTGCAACAGCTATCCGCAAACACGCACTGTCAATGGGCTTTGAAGTGAACGTGGCGGTCGCAGCAAACCCTGATACGGTACTGCTGATAGCAAAAGGTATTGCTGGGATCACAGTAGTAGCACAAGGCAAAGAAGCAAGAGTTCTTGCCGCCTTGCCTCTTGATGTTCTTTCACCCGCTGCGGAACAGCTTGATGTACTCAACTCCTGGGGCATTCATACCTGTGGCGCATTGGCCAGGCTTCCGTCTGTCGAATTAACAGAGCGGCTGGGAAAGGAAGGATTGCGGCTCCAGCGGCTTGCGCAGGGACAAACCATGCGCACCCTCATTCCCTTCGAGCGGCCATACCGGTTTGAAGAAAGCATGCAGCTTGAAGATGCGGTAGAGACGCTGGAGCCGCTGATGTTCGTCATCAACAATTTGCTTCAGAATGTGCTGAGCGCGTTGCGTGCAGCCTTTCTTGTGGTACAGGAGCTTCATCTCACCCTGGAGCTTCAGGTGTGCAGGGACAGCAATATCCAGCACCGGCCCAAGCATACCCAGTCTGTGTCAGTGCAGCGAGTCTTGAAACTGCCTGTACCTATGCAGGATACGAAAACGCTCCTGAAACTTCTGCAGCTCGACCTTGAGAGCCATCGCCTGGCTGCTCCGGTGATTGCAGTCACATTGAAAGCCATACCGGCAAAGCCGCGTGCGGCCCAGGGAAATTTGTTTATCCGCAGCGCGCCTGAGGCAGAAAAAGTTGAGGTCTTGCAGGCCAAACTTCGTTCGGTCGTAGGTCCACAGGATGCGCAGGGCAGAAACACCGTGGGCGCTCCGTGCGTGGTGGACTCACACAAGCCTGACAGCTTCGCAGTTGAACCATTTGCAGAACCTTCCGGCAAGAAAAAACCCAGAGGCACATCGCAGCCGGAAGAAAACCTGCTGAGGATTTATCGTCCGCCAAAAGAAGCGCGCGTGCAGACCAGGAATGGCAGACCTGCACATCTGTTTTTTGCAGGACTCTCTTCCACGGTAAGCAGGGCGTCCGGCCCGTGGCGGCACTCAGGCGGCTGGTGGAACGGGAACTGGGAGCACGATGTCTGGGACGTGGAACTGCCTTTCTCTTTCGGCTTTGGCCGTTACCGCATCTACCGTGATCTGCAGAAGCACGGATGGTATGTGCGAGGCAAATTTAACTAAAGCTGAAACCGCAAAGGACGCTAAGGGCGCAAAGTAGCCAAAACCAAATTAAAAATTTTATGGACCGCAGCCGCCCTGGCCTGTGACTTCAGCCCAAGTTCTTTAGAATCAGTAGCGGGTTTTTCTGAAGTCACAGATTGTTTCAATCCGATTCCATCGGTGGCGCGGCTCGGCTGCGCGGAAGAATCTTTGTGCGCTGAAAACCGGAAAGTTCTAATCCATGCAATATGTTGAACTACATGCCAGGAGCGCATTTTCTTTTTTAGAAGGCGCTGCCCACCCGGACGCGCTGGCTTTCGGCTGCACCCTGCTGGAGATTCCTGCCATGGCGCTGCTCGACCGCAACGGCGTCTACGGTGCACCCTTCTTTCACCAGACGATGAAGGCCAACGCGCTCAAGGCGCACGTTGGTGCGGAGGTGGGCATCAGCGATCCTTCACTGCCGAAGATTGCTTACCTGCCGCTGCTGGCTGCTACCCAAACCGGATATAAAAATCTTTGCCGCCTCATTACAACTACTAAACTTCGCACCAGCAAGAACGTTCTTTCTTCTGCCAGCTTTGCCGAACTGGAGCAATTCGCCGAGGGACTCATCTGCCTTACCGGCGATGAAGATGGTCCGCTTACTGTAACCATGCAGGGAGGCAAGGAAGGTGCGCGGCGACTGCTGCAAAAGCTTGTCTATATCTTTGGGCGCGATAATGTTTATGTCGAGCTGCAGCGGCATTTGCGGCTGGAGCAGGAGCGCCGTAACCGTATTGCAGTCGAACTGGCGCGAGAGTTCCATCTGCCCCTGCTGGCCACCAACGGAGTTCTTTACGCTGTTCCTGAAGATCGCGAAATACTGGACGCTTTCACCTGCTTAAAAAACAAATGCACGCTGGAAACTTCCGGCAGGCTGCTTTCCACCAATACCGAGCGCCACCTGAAACCGGCAGCACAGATGGTGAAATTATTCCGCGACCTTCCAGGAGCCATTGCCAATACGGCTGAACTTTCCTCACGCCTCGTATTCTCACTGGAAAATCCTGGTTACGAATTTCCCCGCTTCCCCGTGCCGCAGGGCGAAACCATGGACTCATTCCTCCGCCAGCGCGTGTATGAGGGCGCGCGGGTGCGCTATGGCGAGATCAGCGGCAAGGTGGAGGCACAATTGAACAAAGAACTGGCGTTGATTGCCAAGCTGGGCCTGGCCGGATACTTCCTGATCGTCTGGGACATTGTGCGCTTCTGCGAAAGAAATGGAATCCTGGTACAGGGCCGGGGCTCAGCCGCCAACAGCGCCGTGTGCTATGCGCTGCGCCTCACCGTGGTTGATCCTATTGCTCTCGATCTGCTCTTCGAGCGCTTTCTTTCCGAAGCTCGCGGAGAGTGGCCGGACATCGACCTTGATCTGCCCTCAGGCGATGACCGGGAAGAAGTCATTCAGTATGTCTATGAGCGCTATGGCCGCCGGGGCGCCTGCATGACCGCCAATCTGATCACTTATCGTCCGAAGCTGGCGGCACGCGAGATGGGAAAGATTCTGGGCTTTGATGCGCGCACGCTGAATCAGCTTTCTTCCTCACTGCATTCCTTTGAATGGCAGGATCCGAACGATACGGTGGAGATGCAATTCCAGCGCTCCGGCCTGGATGTGAAGCATCCGCGCGTGCAGCACCTGGTTTCCTTGTGCAAGCGAGTGCAGGACCTTCCCCGCCATCTAGGGCAGCACTCCGGAGGCATGATTGTGTGTGAAGGTCTTCTTGATGCGGTAGTTCCGCTGGAACCGGCCACTATGCCGGGAAGGACCGTGTGCCAGTGGGACAAAGAAGCTGCAGAGATGATGGGGCTGGTCAAGATCGATCTGCTGGGACTGGGGGCGCTGGGAGCCGTGCGTGATTCGGTGGAGTTGATCCGCGCGCACTACGATAGGGAAGTAGACATTGCCCGCCTGCCGGAGGATCCCAGGGTCTACCGCATGATTGCGCGTGCCGATACGGTGGGATTGTTCCAGGTAGAGAGCCGCGCGCAGATGGCCTCCCTGCCTAAAAATAATCCCGCGTGCCACCGCGATCTCACCGCGCAGGTGGCGCTGATCCGGCCTGGGCCGATTACCGGCCAGATGACCAACCCATACCTGAATCGCCGCATGGGAAAAGAACCGGTCACCTATCCTCATCCTCTGCTCATTCCCGTTCTTGAGCGGACACTGGGTGTGCCTCTTTACCAGGAGCAACTCCTGCGCATGGCCATGGTGTGCGCCGATTTCACCCCGAGCGAGGCAGAAGAGCTGCGGCGCGCCCTCGGACATAAGCGATCCAAGAAGCGCATGCAGGAAATTGAAATCAAGCTGCGCACAGGAATGATCAACAAAGGAATTGGACGGCAGGCGCAGGACGAGATCGTGAAATTTATCATTGCCTTTGCCCTGTACGGGTTCCCCGAATCGCATTCCGCCAGCTTTGCCCGCATTGCCTACATCACTGCGTATCTGCGGCTGTACTTTCCCGCCGCGTACAACGCCGCCCTGCTCAACAACCAGCCTATGGGGTTCTACTCTCCTGCAACTTTGATTCAAGATGCCAAGCGCCACGGCCTGAAGTTTCGTCCCATTGATGTGATGAAATCAGACTGGGACTGCACGCTGGAACGCAAGGAAAAAGAATTCGTGGTGCGCATCGGATTGCGTTACATTCGCGGGCTCAGCCAGCGGGTGGGAGAAAAGCTGGTGGAGCAGCGCAGGCGGCGTACCTTCAGTTCGCTGGCTGATCTGTGCCGCAGAGTGCCCGAGTTGGATAAAACCAACCTGCGCACGCTGGCCCAGGCAGGCGCGTTGAATGATGTTCCTGAGCAGAGCGGCCGCCGTATCCATCGCCGCGATGCGTTGTGGCAGGTACAGAAATATGGTGGATGGAAGAACCAGCCACTGCTCAATGATGTAACTGATCCTGACTCGGCCTTTCCGCTGGAAGCCATGAACAGCGATGAGCGGATAGTTGCCGACTACCAGACAACCGGACTTACTATCGGCGTCCATCCCATGGCGCATCGCCGGAGTGAATGGGCACGCATGGGCATCCAGCGGGCCATCGATCTAGCCAAGGTTCCCGATGGCGCAGTTGCCATTGCCGCCGGACAGGTAGACACGCGCCAGCGCCCCGGCACTGCCAAAGGACTCATGTTCATGACCCTGCTGGACGAAACCGGCTTCGCTAATATCGTCGTAATGCCCGATGTGCTGCAGAAGTACTGGATCACCGCATGCAGGGAAAATTTTGTGCAAGTGAAAGGCAGAGTGCAAAACCGCGACGGTGTGGTTCATCTGAGAGCCGAGGTCATCGAACCGTTGTTCGTGAGCACTGCAGAAATCGCGTCACATGACTTCCATTGAATCTTTTACCAAAGCGCAGCAGGCCGCAACCAAAAGGCTTTAACCGCAGAGGACGCAGAGGGCGCAGAGGAAGGCAAGTAAGCCGCGAATGACGCGAATAGCGCGAATCAGAAGATTGTGTAAAGCGCAGAAAAGACCTCAGAAGTTCTTCGCGGCTTGAGACGGATTTGATTGTTAGCACTGCAGAGAACGCAGAGGGAACAGGAGCAGGATTCCGCCACTACGTTCCTTCCATTCCTCTGCGGTCTCTGCGCGCTCTGCGGTAAAAGCTGTCTGCTGTAAACTGGATTTCAATGAAGTCCATCATCATCGGCACTGCCGGGCACATCGATCACGGCAAGACCGCACTGGTTCGCGCCCTGACCGGCATCGATACCGATCGCCTCGAAGAAGAAAAGCGGCGCGGCATCACCATTGATCTGGGCTTTGCCCACCTGGAGCTGAATGCCCCCAGTGGCGAGAAGCTGCGCTGCGGCTTCATCGATGTTCCCGGCCATGAGCGCTTTGTGCGCAACATGCTGGCCGGTGTTGGCGGAATTGACCTGGTGCTGCTGGTGATTGCCGCTGATGAATCCATCAAGCCGCAGACGCGTGAACATTTTGAAATCTGCCGCCTGCTTTCCATCCCGCGCGGCATTACCGTGATTACCAAATCAGACCTGGTGGACGAAGAGACGCTCAGCGTCGTTCGCCTCGAAATAGAAGAATTTGTGCGCGGATCGTTTCTCGATACCAGCCATTCGCCGCTGGTGGCAGTCAGCGCCAGGACCGGTGCAGGCCTGGATGAATTGAAGAAAGAGATCGCCCGCCTCGCGGTGGAGATACCTGCGCGTGATACTGAGGCTCTCTTCCGCCTGCCCATTGATCGCGCCTTTGCCATGAAAGGCTTTGGCACCGTGATTACGGGAACGCTCATTGCAGGCAAGGTGCAGAAAGAGGACGAGGTAGAACTCTTTCCCGCGCACAAGCCGGTGCGCATTCGCGGCGTTCAGGTGCATGGCAATACCACGGAACGGGCCAGCGCCGGCCAGCGCACAGCCTTGAATCTCGCGGGAGTCTCACTGGAAGAGCTGTCCCGCGGCATGACCCTGACGGCGCCCAACGCGCTGGAAACCACGCGGCAGGTGGATGTTCGCCTCTCCCTGCTGAAAGATGCCAAGCCACTCAAGAACCGCGCGCGTGTGCACCTCCACGCGTTTACCTCTGAGACAATCGCCGAGGTCGCGCTGCATGAAGGCAATGAACTCAAGCCGGGGAGCAGCGGCTATGCGCGGTTGCGCACTGAAGACCCGGTGCTTCTCCTTCCGGGAGATCGCGCTATTCTGCGCCAGTTCTCGCCAGTCATCACCATCGGCGGCGCGGTTGTGCTGGATGCATTTCCCGGACGCAGGCAGAAGAAAGATGCGCTGCTGCCTTTCCTGAAGGCCCTAGGCAACGGATCACGACAAGAGTCGCTGCTGGCGCGTATTCAACGCCGGGGACAGGACGGCTTCCCGGTGGCGGATGCGATACGCGAAACCGGCTTGCGCAAAAACATACTCCAACCGGTGATTGCAGCCCTGTTGCAGCAGAAGCAAATCATCCAGGCCGGAGAGCTGCTGATTGGCACTGAAGCATTCTTAAAAGCACGCGAACGCATGCTTGCCGCTCTCGAAAGCTTTCACAAAGCCAATCCATTGGTGGCAGGCATCAGCAAGGAAGAGCTGCGGGAAAAACTGGGGCTCACGCCACTGGTGATGGAAACATTGATGGCCCAGCTTACCCATGACAAGAAAGCTGAAGTTGCCGGAGAGCTGGTGCGACTGGCCGGACGGGGCGTGGAGCTGAAAGACGAAGAAGCCAAGGCCAAAACGCAAATCGAGCAGGCATTTTCTGCAGCCGGGCTGAAGACGCCTTACATGAATGAAGTGCTGAATAAATTACGCGTAGACAAAACCCGCGCACAGAAACTCGTTACCCTGCTGTTGCGGGACCGCGTGCTGGTGAAGCTGGCCGACGATCTCGTCTTTCACCAGAGCGCCTTGCAGAGCCTGCGGCAGACGCTCACGGACTACAAATCGAAGTCAGCGAAGATCGACGTGGCGACATTCAAAGATTTGACTGGGGTCTCGCGCAAATACGCTATCCCGCTGCTCGAGTATCTTGACCGCGAGCGGGTGACGCGGCGTGTAGGGGATGAGCGAATAATTCTGTAGAACCAGATTCAACCACAGAGACACAGCGTAGCGGAGCCACAACCAGATTTTTGCCGCTGATAAACGCTGGGAACGCTGAAAGATCAAAAAGCTTTACCACTGATCAACACAGATGAACACTGATAAAGGATAGATCGCTGGACAGGCAGAGGAGAAGAATAGAGAGAAATTGCCTTCGAAAATTCTTTTCAGAGTGCAAAGTTTTCGGAAACATCAGTGCAGAGGCCCGGAGAAGGCTAAAGATGAGGCAATGCCTCTGTGCCCTCTGCGGTCAATTTCAATTTACTCATTTACCAAATTACCCATTTACCCATTGATTATGATTTCCATTCGCACCACTACCATCGAAGACGTTCCACTTATCCTTGACTTCATCCACCGGCTGGCTGAGTATGAGCGGGCCAAGCCTCATGAGGTCGCAGCAACAGAAGAAGACCTCAAACGCGACGGGTTTGGTACGGACCCGAAATTCCGCTGCCTGATTGCTGAATGGAACAACGTGCCGGCAGGTTTTGCACTCTACTTCTACAACTATTCCACGTGGCTGAGCCGTCCCGGATTGTACCTGGAAGATTTGTTTGTGCTGCCGGAGAGGCGCGGCAAAGGAATCGGCAAGGCATTGCTGCGCCGGCTGGCGCAGATTGCCGTTGGTGAGAATTGCTATGGCATGCGCTGGCAGGTGCTCGACTGGAATGAGCCTTCCATCAAATTCTATGAATCACTGGGCGCCACCATGCTCAAGGAATGGGAAACCATGCGCCTGATGGGTCCGGCACTAGCCACGCTGGCAGGGGAACCGGAGTGAGCCGTATCAAAATCATTGGCGCAGGTCTGGCAGGTTGTGAGGCTGCATGGCAGTGTGCCCGCCGTGACCTCGAGGTGGAGCTGTATGAAATGCGTCCGGCGAAGTCTACCCCGGCGCACCAGACCGACAAATTCGCCGAACTGGTCTGCTCGAATTCGCTCAAGTCAGAAAGCGAAAATACCGCGCCCTGGCTGCTGAAAGAAGAGATGCGGCGCGCCGGCTCACTTCTCCTGGAGATTGCCCGCGAAACTCAGGTACCCGCCGGACACGCATTGGCCGTCGATCGCGAGGCGTTTGCCAATCGGGTTACGGAGGTGATTGCCGGTGAGCCGCGCATCAAGGTGATCCGGGAGGAGGCGGCGCAGATCAAGGAAGAAGACGGCATCACGATCATCGCTACCGGCCCTTTGACCTCCGACGGGCTCTCCCACGAGATTGCCCGCCTTTCCGGCAATGATCACCTTTATTTTTACGATTCCATCAGTCCCATCGTGGAAGCCGATTCCATCGACATGTCACGCGTTTATTTTGCCGCGCGTTACGGCAAAGGCAGCGCCGATTACATCAACTGTCCGTTTACGAAAGAGGAGTACGACCGATTTTATGAGGCGCTGATGGCAGCCCGGCCAGTGGAAGGGCATGACTGGGAAAATTTGAACTACTTTGAAGGCTGTCTGCCGATTGAAGAGATCGCGCGGCGCGGACGCGACACATTACGCTTCGGTCCCATGAAGCCCGTGGGGCTGGCCGACCCGAAGACCGGAAAATATGCGTATGCCGTGGTGCAGCTTCGCCGCGAGAACCTGCGCGCCGATTCCTACAATCTGGTCGGCTTCCAGAACCACCTGAAATATGGCGAGCAGGCGCTCGTGCTGCGCCTGATTCCCGGCCTGGAGAATGCCCGCTTCCTGCGCTACGGCCAGATTCACCGGAATACCTACATCAATGCGCCGACGCTGCTCACGGAAACGCTCAACATGAAGAAGCATCCCAGCGTCTTTTTTGCCGGACAGATTTCCGGAGTAGAGGGCTACACCGAATCGATTGCCATGGGCATGCTGGTGGGCATCCATGTGGCGCGGATCGCGAAAGGCCTGCCCGCAGTTGCTCCGCCACGCGAGACCGCTCTGGGCTCGCTAGTCCATTACATCAGCCGTGCTGAAGCCAAAAACTTCCAACCCGTCAACATCACCTTCGACCTGCTGCCGCAATTGGATGAGAGCACCCGCAGGCGTATTCGCGACAAGAAATTGCGGCACAAGATGGTGTGTGAGAATGCGCTGAAGGCGTTTGGACAGTGGATGGAAAGTATTTCAGGCAGATGCGAATGCACAACTTCTTAGTTTGTTCTAAAGCATCCCAAGGCTGGCCTTGAGCACTCATTTAGAAATTACATCACACTTCTCTAGACAATGACTGCGCATTTGGTCATATTCCGACTGAGTAATTCGCTGTGTTTCAAACCATAGTTTCGCTCGAGTTAGGCATCTTTGAGCACTGAAAGTGCTCTTAGATATGATCGTAAAACAAGCCACTCCCAAAATATATCCTAATGTACATGTTGTGGTTACCCCCATAAATGGGGCGATTCTCGCAGTTTGCATCCAACGGGTCCAAAAAATGAATGCAACAATTGCAGCAAATGTGCCCCATCCGTGTGCTACCACACTAGTCGCCATAGTGCTTGCTAAGCGAAGAAGTTCGGTAATTGTAATGGTTTTCAATATAACTCGTTTAGGCGCTGCTTTTCGTGGCATATATTTATTCCTGACCGTTTGCTGCTCGACGAGCCTCAACTCCCGGCTCTGTATCGTAGTCGTGATTGCACCAGAACTGCAGAGCGTTTATTACATCCCGAGCCAATATAGTGGCTACTTGATTCAACGAGATTACAAGAACACCTCCACCCATGCTTAGCCAAATAGACCAGCGTAGCAATTTGACGAGGAATGCTGACGAAGATGTATCAACCAATTTAGAGCTGTGAATGAATGCCGCCGCGAACAGGACGAAAAACCACGGCAAGAATAATAAGCAAAGTTCCACTGGTGAAGCCAAGCTGATGGATTCAAGTTCAGCTTTTGTTTCCTCAAGAAAGGATTGCTGTTCTTCGCGAGGAAGATCACAGAAGAAAACTCTTTCCGTCGGTGTTTGAGACAAAGCTGTTGGCTCTGCACATGCAGACCGGGCCTCGGATGCCGAAGATCTTGGACTAGAAGCGACCATATTTTTGGCGTATTATACCTTCATTAGTATTAAATGCAAATGCATTTATCCTTGGTAATGTGTGTGCGCCAACCTAGATAGAGCTAATCTTAGATATTAATGAGGGCGGAAACTTCTACTCATGGCTGCCACTTCGATTTTGTGATTTACCTCCTGTTTCGACTTTTCGGAGCCAACTCTACTTTCTTGCGCGCACGGTTCTTGATCCAGATCGGTGTTCCAATAAACCCAAAGGCTTTGCGAATCTGGTTTTCCAGGAAGCGCTCGTAGGAGAAGTGCAGCTTCACGTCCTTGTCTGTAAATAGAATGAAGGTCGGCGGGGAAGCGTGCGCCTGGGTCATGTAATAAACTTTTACCTTCTGGCGGTGGGGCACGGAGGCCCGTTCGAAATCCACGGTTTCGAGAAAGCGGTTCATCTGCGAGGTGCTGATGCGCTTGCGCCGCTCTGCTGCGACCTGTTCCAGCGCCTTGAAGAGCTTCTCCAGGTTTTTACCTTCACTCGCGGATACAAACACAATGGGCGCATAGTCGAGGAACTTGAGCACCCGGCGCACCTGTTGCTCATAGACTTCACGGCTGGCCGCGGGTCCATCCTCCCGTTGCCTGCTCACCAGGTCCCATTTGTTCACCACGATGATGACGGACCTGCCACTCTCGTGGGCATAGCCGCCGATATTGGCATCCAGCGCGCTTACGCCCTCGACTGCATCAATCACCAGCAAGGCAACATCGGCAGCTTCCAGGTGCTTGCGCGCCATCACCACCGAAAGCTTTTCAGCCATCAGGTGGGTCTTGCCCTTGCGGCGGATTCCTGCGGTATCGATGAAACGATAGCGTGCACCGTCTTTCTCCATGACCTCGTCGACGGCATCCCGCGTAGTTCCAGCGATGGGCGTGACGATGGCGCGCGACGTGCCGGTGAGCACATTCAGCAAGGTGGACTTACCCACATTGGGATGACCAATGATGGCTACCTTGGTTTCCTGCGGCTTGGCCGGTTCTGTCTCAGCCGTTTCCGGCTCAGAATCTTCAGCCTCTCTCTCACGCGATTCAGGAATGGTTTCGAGAACAGCTTCCAGCAATTCGGCCACGCCGTTGCCGTGCTCGGCGGAAACCGGGAAAAGATTCTCTATGCCTAAAGTCCTGAAGTTCTCAGCCTCGGCTTCGAGCTTCTGCGCATCCACTTTATTGACCGCCAGAAACAGCGGCTTGTTCAATCGCCGCAGCAGGCGGGCCAGTTCCATATCCGGGGCAGCCAGTTCGGTGCGCAGGTCCACCACCATCACGATGGCGCCGGCTTCTTCGAGGGCCATGCGTGCCTGGCGGAAGATTTCTGAGGGGATCAGATCTTTTTCGTCGGGAATGATGCCGCCGGTATCGATCACGCGCAGCCGCCGTCCGTTCCACGTGACCTCGCCATAGAGGCGGTCCCGGGTAATGCCGGGTTCATCACCGACGATGGCGCGGCGGGCACCGATCAACCGGTTGAAGAGCGTCGATTTGCCCACATTCGGCCGCCCAACGATGGCCAAAATGGGCGGCTGCGGCTTAGAGTTATTTTCCGGCAAGAATTCTGGCCTCCTAAAACTATTCCACGGCTATTATAAAAAGATACTTCGCTGTGCCGTCTTCATCCCATTCCGAGGCCCCTGCCCGCGCGCAAACCCGTTCCTGGCCCACGCTGCACCAGTTTTTCGCGCCCAATGGGAAGCTGAGCCAGGCGCATCCTCATTATGAGTTTCGCCGCGGCCAGTTGCAAATGGGTGACGCGGTAGAAAAAGCCCTGCAGGAACGCAAACACCTGATCGTGGAGGCCGGTACCGGCACCGGCAAGACCCTGGCTTACCTGCTGCCGGTGATCCGCAGCGGCGAGCGCGTGATCATCTCTACAGGCACCAAGACGCTGCAGGAACAGCTCTTCTTCAAAGATGTTCCTTTCCTCGAGCAGCACCTGGGCAAGCTGCGCGTCTGCTACATGAAGGGACGCAACAATTATCTCTGCCGGGAAAAGCTCTACGATCTGCAGCGCCAGCCGGCATTGAGCGGCCTGGTGAACATCGAGCACCTGCAGCAGATTATGGAATGGGAGGCGCAGACCCAGAGCGGTGATCGCAGTGAGTTGAAAGACCTGCCGGAAAACAGCCAGCTATGGCAAAAGCTCGACGCCAGCGCCGAGCGCTGCACCGGACAGGAATGTCCACAGTGGGAGCGCTGCTTCATTACCGAGATGCGCCGCCGCATGCTGGAGAGCGACATCATCATTGTGAACCACCATCTCTTCTTCGCCGACCTGCGGGTCAAGATGGACAATCCCAACACGCAGGGCATCCTGCCGGAATTTACCTCGGTGATTTTCGACGAGGCACACGAGCTTGAAGATGTGGCCAGCGACTACTTCGGCATTGCCATCAGCAACCTGCAGTTTGAAGAGCTGGCCCGCGATATCGAGATCACGCTGAAGCAGAAAGAACTGCTGAGCCCCACATTGCTGCAGGCCGTGGCCAAGCTGCGCGACAAGGTACAGCGTTTCTATTCCGTGCTGCCGGTCAAGCAGGGACGTTTCGCGTTTGAAAACCGGCCCCAGTTCCTAGAGAAACACGGCGAGAGCTATTCCGGGCTGATGCAGTCTCTGGATTGGCTTTTCGCCGAACTGGAACGCATCAATGACAAGCCTGCCGAGGTAATGAACTTCGGCCGCCGCACGCGGGAACTGCATAAATATCTGGCTTTCCTGATGGAATCGAAAGACAGGAACACCGTGTTCTGGATCGAGCGCCGGGGTGAATCGCGCCGGAGCCGCACTGGAATGGGGCACATCATCTTACAGGGCACGCCAATTGACGTCTCACAGATCCTGAAGGAAAACCTGTTTGAAGCCCTGGATACTGCGGTGCTCGCGTCGGCGACATTAGCCGTAGGCGGAGGCTTTCAGTACATCCGCCAGCGGCTCGGCATCGATCATGCGCGCGAGTTGATCGTGCCCTCGCACTTCGATTATGCCAACCAGGCCATCCTCTACGTGCCGCCGGACCTTCCTGATCCGCGCTCGCAATCATTTCCCGAGGAAGCAGCGGAAAAGATCCGGCGCGTATTGGCGATCACCGAAGGACGCGCCTTCTGTCTGTTCACCAGCTACGCCCAGATGAATGAAATCCACAACCGCCTGCTGGGACAGATTGAATACCCCATGCTGCTGCAAGGCTCCGCACCCAAGAACGCGCTGCTGGAAGAATTCCGGCTGACCCCCAATGCGGTATTGTTTGCGACTTCATCCTTCTGGCAGGGCGTAGACGTGCAGGGCGAACAGCTAAGCTGCGTGATCATCGACCGTCTGCCCTTTGCCGTTCCCAATGACCCGGTGGTGGCAGCGCGCATTCAGGCCATCAACGATGCGGGCGGAAACGCATTCTATGAATACCAGGTTCCCTCGGCGGTGATCGCGCTCAAACAGGGCTTTGGACGGTTGATTCGCTCCATGAAAGATCGGGGCGTGCTGGTGCTGCTCGATAATCGTTTCCTCAAGCAGCAATATGGCCGTGTCTTTCAGGAAAGCCTGCCCGCATACCAGAAAACCAACCATCTGGTGAGCAGGCGGGAAACCAGGGCGGTGTGCATGGCGTGTCCGGCGCGATCGGCTACGATGCGCCCGACAATCTGTTTTCCCAGCAGCGCCAGATCGCCAATCAGGTCGAGAATCTTGTGCCGGACGAACTCATCAGGAAAACGCAACGGGCCATTCTTAACGCCGTCATGGGTCACCACGATCACATTTTCTTCTGAGGCGCCGCGTATCAGCCCCATGTTGCGCATGGCCTGCTCTTCATGCAGGAATCCGAAGGTGCGGGCCGCCGCCAGTTCCTGGCGATAGAGATGGCGCGAGAGATCCACCTCAAATGACTGCTGGCCGATGGGGGGAGCAAAGTTGATCTTGTAAGCGACTGAGTATCCGTCTGCCGGATAAGCGGCAATGAACTTGTTGCCCTCACGCACCTCAATTTCGCGGATGATCTTCAGGTACGAGCGTTTCTTGCGCTGCTGCTTGAGTCCGGCCTGCAGCACCATGTCCACAAATGGTTTGGCGCTGCCATCGAGAATAGGAAGCTCAAGGTTGTCCAGTTCGACAATCGCATTATCCAGGCCGATGCCGATGAAAGCAGAAAGCAGATGCTCGGTGGTGGAGATCAGCACGCCCTTTTTTTGCAGGCTGGTGGCGTAGCTCACCTTGGCTACATTGCGTCCTATGGCCTCGATTTCATAGCCATCCAGATCGACGCGACGGAAGACGATGCCGGTTCCGGCAGGCGCAGGCAGGATTCGCAGAGTCACCGGCGCGCCGCTGTGCAAACCCACACCCTGGCACTCTACCGCGGTGCGAATTGTCTGCTCGAATGACAAGTGATTCCTAATCAGTACATTACACCCCGGCGAGAATAGCCGGATGTGGTATTTTTGCAACGCTTCGTGGCTTTGCCCACAAAATCAGTTCTGCCTAACTAATCATTCCACGGCTTGTCCGAAAATAGGCTTAATCCCATTCTCTATGTATGAACCACGGTTTTGGTTCTGGCTTGGATGTATTTTGTTCCCCTGGTGGGGGTGGGATGTTGGACTGACTCCTTCAGGCGACTCGTATCTGAGCTTATTTAATTAGTTAAGATACGAAGAAAAAGCGAATATCTAGAAGAGCAAAAAACGAATCTGTTAAGTTAACTTCATGAATCGAAAAGACATATAATTTCGTAGAGCTTTGCACAGATCTAGTACACTTTACTCATGAGACATCGCTTTGATGAGACAAAGACAACCCAAGCTGCTGCACGGTTCTTGCGTCTTGCTGGTGGTGAACTTAATTACATGGTGCTGATTAAGTTGCTTTACCTGTTGGATCGTGAAGCACTCATTCGGTGGGGACGGCCAGTCAGTTTTGATGACTTCTATTCGATGAACAAGGGGCCTATTTTGAGCAATGTTCATGATCTCATTACTGAGGAATCAGCCCCACAAGAAGATAATGTTTGGAATAAATTCATCTCCAGCCCATCCAATTTCAAGGTTAAGTTGCTGAAGGACATCGGCACTGGTGAGCTTTCAGAAGCAGAAGACGAATTGATTGATGAACTCTTCGCCAAATACGGGAAGAGGTACATGAACCGTCCTTTTGATCTTGTCGATTTGCTCCACAAAACACTCCCTGAATGGAAAGAAGTCAGAAAAGGCGAACGTACCCCGATTGAAATTTCTGAAGTTCTGAGAGCTGGACAAAAATCTGCTGACGACATAAAGGCAATTGAGGATGAACTCGAAAACCTTGGAAATGTCCAGGTGTTCGCGTAACACCACGATTGGCTGGCACGCTCAAATGCGGAGATACCTTTCTTGCCCCTAAAACCAGTTCTGCTATTGAGCATCTTTGGATTATCGTTACTCATCCCGACAAAGATGGAAGAGCAGTCTGCGTAAATGTCACTACGCAACATTCATATTCCGAGACTACAGTGATATTAAAAAAGGGCGATCACCCTTTCATTCAACATGACTCGGTAATAAATTATGCAGACTCACAGCTCCTCAATATCAAATCCATTCAGGCCGCTATTGCAGCACAACCCAGGAGCTATGTTTGCAAAATCCACGAGCCATGCTCCCCCAAGATGTTGGAAGATGTCCAAAATGGATTGCTGAAGTCCAAACTTGTCAAAAAAGACATAAAAGAGCGGTGCATTGCCGAATGGGCAAATAAACCGAAATAAATGTCAGGAATGCTTCTTACCGCTATTTTGCGCTTTTACTTTCTTGGGTCAGTGTGGAAGTTGATTTCCCATGGACTCTTCCGGCTTCGGCACTTCCCGGTCACCTGCTGATTTGACCACAAATACGGCAGGATGCGGGAACAGGCGTATTGGGTGAAATGCCATCAACTGACCCACTTCCGTATCAGGCAGACGTTCACTTTTTGGTTCGGTCGTAGTTCGTAATGGGGGCAAAAAGGTTCTCCGCGGGATGAGTGTTAAAGCTGATGGAGTTGATGAATCGCTGCGAGGTGAGTTCGCCGTTCTTCAGCAGCGTGACATTGTACGGAACCTTGATGCCCTGCACTTCCTTCCAGTTATCGTAAACTTCGGCGAGTTGGTCGCGTTCGCGGCTTTGCGGGTCGCGAACCGTGAATGTCTTCTTCACCGGCAGGTGCGTGGCAGTGTCGATCTGCAGGGTCACGGCATCGTTCTGCGCGTTCATGACAGTAACGGTATCCACCTCATGGTTTTCGGCCAGGCTGGTACCTTCATAGAAAAGAGCTACGCCGGGATCCTGCAACCACTTCCGCAGGATGAGTTCGAGAGAGTGCATCTTGCGCAACAGAGACACTCTGAGGTTCTCGTCCTTAACAGGATCGAGGAGCCTGGTCCCGCGAAAGGTAATCTCGTAGACCTTGTCACCGTTATAGACAATAGCAATGTCGCGCTGCTTGGTGAATTCGGTTCTCTCTTTATCGGGCCACAGCCAGGACCGAAAGTAGAGTGTGTCAACACCGCGCGATTGTCCGTGGTAGAAGCTGCCGGTGCGTCCTTCTTCTTTCAAGTCATCGATGTTGAGGTAAGCCTGGCCGCCCATGGCCTGGACGGCGCGATCGAGAATGTTTTTGGCTTTCTGCTGGTTGGCTTGGGCTTCATTGCCGGGGCTGGACTGCGGTTGTTGGGCAGCAAGCGTCAGTGAGAGAAATAAACTCAATAAAGCAGCAGCACAGAATGTCATTTTAGTCATTAGATGCCCATGGAACGAGAGTAGCTATACAATTTCCAAATTTCAAGGTCAACAGCTAACCATAAATTCCCCCCCGAATTTCCTCCGCTGGCACGTTGGGAATTCCCCAGGATGACGAAACAGATTTTTATCCTACCAGCACCGCCCCGCCATTCACATTGAGAATCTCGCCGGTGATAAAGCCCGCATGAGGCGTGCATAAGAACAATACCGTTGCGGCAATCTCTTCCGGCTTGCCGGCGCGGCCCAGGGGAATGGTGCTGAATACCCGCTGACCGATCTCCGGATCACGCAGTGCCGGCGCAGCCATGTCTGTCTCGACCCAGCCCGGCGCCACGCAATTTACATAGATACCATCGCGCGCCAGTTCCGTGGAAAGCCCTTTCACCATGCTGATGATTGCGCCCTTGCTGGCGGCGTAATCACAATGAAAAGCTTCTCCGCGCTGACCGGCGGTGGAGCTGATGAGCACGATGTGGCCTCCGGATTTTTGCTTCTTCATCACGGCCACTCCGTATTTCACCAGCCCGAAGATGCTATCCAGGTTGATGGCCAGAGTGCGCCGCCATTGCTCGTCAGACATTTGCTCTACGGGAACATCGCGAGGCGGCCATACACCATGATTGCCCACAAGTACATCGACTCGACCAAAGCGTTCAACGGCAGCCTGCACCAGCCTTTTGGACGCGTCCGGCGAAGAGAGCTCCGCTTGTACGGCAGCACAACGCGCAGGCCCTCCGCATTCCCCAGCAAGCGTTTCAGCTTCTTCTCTGGCCTGCTGGTAGTTGAACAGTACCTGGGCACCAGAAGCTGCAAACATGCGCACGACGGCGGCGCCGATGCCGCGCGAACCTCCGGTCACCACGGCAACTTTTCCATCCAGGGAGAGTACAAGCCCTTGTTGCGCCATAGCGACAAAGATACGGAACAGGACTGGAAGTTAGCAAGTTACACGCAAAAGAAGGGCTACCAGGATGGCAGGGCTCCTGCAGTCGTCAAAGTCTAAATAGCTGCCCGACGCTACGGGATCTTTTTGGTTCCCGCTTTGGCTCTTTTGGCTTTTGCATTCTCAGCAGCTTTGGCGAAATCCCGGTCAGTGTCGATATGCGTGGCCGCCTGTGACAGGACAAAGCGGGTACGCCCGTCGCATTTTCTGCACGTGGGGAACTGGTCGCCTTCTACGGCAAACACCTCGTGCGGCATTCGGTGCTGGTAATGCGTTGCGGTATAAATTCCCGTAACCGGGACTCCGTCCCCCGGCCTGAAGGACCCATTCGGCATAATCTAGCTTCCGACGGGGAACATAAAGAAATATAAGTGGAATTCAGAGCTGAATCAACGCTGCTGCTGCTCAAGTCTCTCAATAACACAACGCAGCAGAGCCGTAAAATTGCCAAAATTTAGAAAAAAACCCGAATTTAAGGGTTCGCAGGCTTCCAGTGGCTGGCGGCGTCGACGAATCCCCGGAAGAGATTGCGAGAGGCATGATCATGCTCAAAGCTGCGCTCCGGATGCCACTGCACCGCCAGCACGTAATGATTCGGCAAGGTTCCTTCAATGGCCTCAATCACATCGTCTTTTGCTGATCGAGCCACAACCCGCAGGCCATCGCCCACCTGCTCCGCCGATTGATGATGGCTGGAGTTCACCGGAATAACGCCCCGGTGAGAATAAACTTCCAGTTGATCCGCGAGTAGTGAGTCGCATTCCACCATGACTTCGTGCGCCGGCTCGATCTTGTTGGCAGGGGTGTGGTTCACGCTGGTTTCAATGTGTTGCAGGAGTGTGCCTGTTCTCCAGACATTCAGCGACTGCAATCCATAGCAGATGCCGAGAATGGGCTTGTGCATGTTATAGGCATCCTGCAGAAGCAGTTCATCGGCCGTATCGCGCAGAGGATCGGCAGGCGCGGTCCGAGGGTGCCGCTCCGCTCCCCACTTCTGCGGATCAACATCAGCCTTGCTGCCGGGCAGCAGGATGGCCGAACACTCAGTGATGCGCCGCGCGATCTCTGCTGGAGACAGGTTGAGAGAAATTACGACTGGCTGGCCGCCTGCATTTTCAACAGCGCGAAGGTAGGCGGGCAGGGCGCGTCCGCTGTAATCGGCATCGTAAGAGCAGGGTTCAGGAATAGCGATCTTGGGCTTCACTGCTTATAGTGTCTGGCCGGAAAAGCATCCTTGTCAAAAACCCACTCTCACCACAGATAAACACAACGCGGCTGGCCGCAACCAACGGCAAAACCTTTGCAACACAGAGGAAAGGAGTAAGCAGAGGAAATGAAAGGCAAAATCCACCACGGAGGCACGGAGACACGGAGACACTGAGACACTGAGACACGGAGAAAAAGCTGATAAGAGCTTATGACCTTACTCGTATTCGTCTTTCTGGGCCGATAAGAATCTCGCCAGCAACAATAACGAGGAAAAACGAGGTCACGGAGAAGCATCATTATGGATTTTCTTTTCGGGCCGCGAAGAATTCTTTTCGAGGTGCTGGTCGCGGAGGTCAGGGAAGGACGCGCGGGAGTAGTACAGCTCAGCAATGGAGTGCCTTGCCTGCTGAG
This sequence comes from Candidatus Angelobacter sp. Gp1-AA117, assembly GCA_003223515.1. Taxonomy (GTDB): domain Bacteria; phylum Acidobacteriota; class Terriglobia; order Terriglobales; family Acidobacteriaceae; genus Angelobacter. The sequence continues at coordinate 55,205 of QHVI01000039.1, read as the reverse complement.
TGAGGTTTTCGAGATCCCGAAGAGTCAGGCCGGTAGTCGGAATGGAATCGCCTACCAGCAGAAACACCGGCTGGGGCATGATGTGGCCCGTATTCATCGGAAGAATTTCATAGGTTCCCACCAGCGCCATGGGCACAACATCCACCTGCGCCTTGATGCCCAGATAGAACGCGCCAGCCATGAACCCCTGTAGCTGGCCATCTTCCGAGCGTCCGCCTTCAGGAAAAATCATGACTGACATGTTGGCCTTCAGGCTCTCCACGGCGCGTCCCATGCTGCGTACGGCGTTGCGGACATTCTCCTGGTCGACCGCAATCTGTCCTGAACGGCGCAGGTGCCAGCCCAGGAAGGGGTAGCGGAAGAGTTCTTTCTTGGCGAGAATCCGGAATTGCGAAGGCAGATGCTTGTACAGCACTGGAACATCGAGCGCGGAGAGATGATTGACGGCATAGATGTGCGGCTTGGCCGGATCAACCTTTTCCATGCCGATCACATGCACGTGCACGCCAATGGTTCCCAGAATCATGCGCGACCAAAGCCGGGCGATGCGGTGCTGAAGGCTGCCATCACGATCAAACAAAGAACAGAAGAGAGAGACTGCACCCAGGATGATGGTGTAAATCCAGATCAGCGGATCGAAGATGAGGTACGAACGCAGGCGTGACAGCAGATGGCCAACCCCTAAAGCAGGCTTTTGGGTATATGAAACCTGGGGTTTGGGAGTTTCCGGCACAGTTTTACGCTTCAAAATGAGTTACATTTGCTTCGAAGTTCTTCATCAATATAGCATTTGCCCGCTGCTCGAAACGGCGCTCATCATGTAAGATAAGCACGCCTGTTCAGGCGACCAGACAAACCAGAGGTGGTAATGGAACAATCAGAAATAGTTGCCGCTTATCTAAACGAACCACAGGAGAAGTTGCTTGGCCGGTGGTATGAAGAGACGTATCGCCAGACCTTTGGAATTGCGCCAGCTCAGGCAACCGGCGTTGCTGCCGATATGAAAAAGTCATTTGACGGCTGGCTCCACAAGATCTCTCACCTCTTATGTGTTGATTGGAAGTATTGTGAGAAGAAAAAAAACATAGGACAGAAAGCGAAATTCGTCGCGAGCGTCTCTGATTTCATTGCAAGTCTTACCGGGCTTCCTACCCATGGAGCCATTAGCGTAGCTGTTCTTCTCGTTGAATATGGATATGACGCAACTTGTCATTGTAGCGACTGATCGAATGCTACATCATGGGTTTTGCCTGCGAGTATCAGTACCACTTGTGGCTTTGACTGGTCAGGATCAATAAATGTCCTATCTTCCACAGCAACTGTACCCAGCTATTGAAGATTTGTTCCGTGAATCCGTTGTCCTGATCATGATCGACGAAAAACCGGTGGCAACCGGTTTTGTTGTTTCCGAATCAGGCGATGTCTGTTCCTGTCATCATTATCTCGATCCGCACAATACGACAATATCGGTCAGCGCCCGTTTAGGAAATGAGCAGTTGCTGCTGGACTATGACGCGGAGATATCCAGGCCGGAGCATGATTTCGCAATGTTTCACATAGATGAGCGGCTGCTCCATAAAAAGACGGCGCCGGTGCCGCTGCTGGATATTTCCCTCTCGTCCCATCAATCCGCCGACACGCTTGTGGCCTTGGGCTTTCCCGCGATGGAAGACCCATTCGCCCCTCTGCGAATGCGAGTAGTCGATGGACACTCCCTCGGGATTGTGGAATATCGTCACTCTTCAGGCAGGATGGTCCGAACGCTCGAAGTGGTGGACCTGGCCGTGGGAAAAGGCATGAGCGGTGGGCCAGTATTCGATCTCCGCGAATTCCGGGTAGTCGCTTACATTCAGGGAAAGTTGCTGGACGAGGACTTGCTGGCCAAGAATGTCTCCGGCAACAGTCCTTCAGTGGAGCGGTTGGGCCGAGCCTGCCTTCTCGACAACCTGCTGCGGAGTCGCTCTGATCTGCGGAACGAATGGAGAGCGGCAGGGCTTCTCGCCGACAGGAAGAAACAGCAGATTTTCAACATCCGCGGCATGGCGATTCCGTGTGAATTACTCACCCGCCGCGATGCGAAAACGCTGATTCAGCAAAATAATCAGGCGGTCATTGATTCTTTGCAGCAGGCCGGTATCTTCAACGACCAATTGTTTGTTCCACGGCCTGTCGAGAAAAAAATTCATCGCTTTCTTCAGGAGCCTGAATATTCAGCAGCGATAGTGTCCGGGGCTTCCGGCACCGGCAAAACAAACCTGCTCGCCAATTTCGTTCTGCAGCATCAGAGGCAGGACGATTTGTTTGTCCTTGTTCAGGGTAATACAGCCGGTGATAACGCGGAACCTCTTGGTTCAATCTGTCCCATGCTAGGAGTCGCGGGCGAGTTGCAGACGTTCGTTCGTTTCGTTGGTGAAGATGGGCAGAAGCTGACGATTGTGCTCGATGCATTCAATGAATGGCAGCACGCCTCTAAGGCAAGCTTCCTGCGGCTTCTGAAAGCATGGAAGGAAATATCTCAAGGTCATGCCGGAACTTTGAAACTGATTCTCAGCATCAGAACGGAGTTCCTGCGGGAACAGGCCCCCGAGTTGCTCACAGATCCGATACGCGTGCAAAGCACTGACCCGCTGAATATCATCTTTCAATATTCTGAGGGACAGGAGGTCGGCAGGGAGCAGGTTCTGAGCACCATCGATCTGCCCATTCTGCATCCATCGCAGGAAAATGGTACTTCAGAGCAGGAAATTCTTTACGAGCATTACAGGAAGCAACAGAAGATTTCCGATCTTGCAGGCCGTTTAATAGGCATTCGGCCGAACACCGCCTACCGGGACTTACCTGCGAATGTGCGCACTTTCCTGGACCGTCCTTTGTTGCTCAAGTTATTTATGGTGCGGTATGACGGATGCGATGTTCCCGAATCCCCAATCAGATACTTATTATTGAAGGAGATCACCAGTCCCGACACTACGCGCTGGGCCGCCTCCTCTTCCATATGGGAGCGGGCAGAGATATTCATGATTCGTCTTGCGGATGTTCTTTCCCGGACCCGCGAGCCTGCGATTTCAACGCTTCGATTGGCAGACGAGCAGCTTGATCTGGAAGTTTTCACCCAGCTTTTGGAACATACCTTCTTCCTTGCGAAGAGCCGTTTGCAACCATCCACCATTTCGGGCGTAAGCTTTAGTTCCGACTGGCTGCTCGAATACTACCTGTCGTTGTTTTTCTGCGCCAAATGCCTCGAGCACCAGGATCTATCCACTAGGGTAAAGTTCCTCAACGAGCATATGCTGCTTTCCGGACGCCATTTGAAAAGCAACATATTTTCAGGAGCATTGGCCTATTTCGCAGAGTGGGCTCTCAGCAGCGATCACCATTGTTTCGCAGCCCTTCTTCAGTTGCTTTCACTCGAAAACAAATCCACTTCCAGGCAGATGTTGCTCTCAACGGTCTTCGAATACATAAGGTTGAACTTTGGATTCGATAAATCCATACCGAAGACGGAAAAGCACGGCGCAGAATCTTTCCGCGACATTCTGACCTCCTTGAGCAGTGATCTGGGGACCTATGGCATCCACCGCTTGCTGCACTATCTTGAATTTCTCCAGAACGAAGGCTCCCGCGAGACGCTTTTGCTCCTTTGCCATAAGCCAATGTGGGCAGGGCTGGACCGCAATGCAATGACCATGCTGCTTTCAATCAGGGCACTGAAGTATCTGGAATGTCACGAAATTGAGCTTGCTATGAAGGATTTGGCAGAAATTGGACCGACTATACCCGACCAAGTCCATCCAAGATGGGCTTTTGTCATGGGTCGCTGCCTTCAATTCAGGGGACAGTACAGGGAAGCCAGGGTTGTGTTTGAGCAATGCCTCTCCGTAGACAATCCCTATAGCTCACGATGCCGCCATCAGATTGCATTCATTCGCTACTTCCATGAATCCGACTACCCCGCCGCGGCCCAAATGCTGAAGCAGGCATATCTTGCTTCAAACCACAGATGGACCAACTCTTCTTCCAAGCTTCTCTACACCGGATGCCTCTCTGAAATGGGCTTATATGATGAAGCTGAGTCACTCCTGGCAGAAGAGGTGGAAATAAGAAGAAAAGCGAAGCAACGATTAGGGTATGGAAGGGCTCTTCGTAACCAGGCACAGTTGTACATCTGGCGATTTGAAGCTGTAAAAGCTTTCGATGCTATCAATGCTGCCCTTGAGGCAACACGGAACCTTCCTTATTACTTGACATATGCAGGCATCCTGGACCTTAAAGCGACAGCCGCTGTACTCTTGGGTGGAGATTTCGGCGCTTCTTTCCAATGTGCCGATGAATCGATCAGGCTAAATCGCAGGGCCGCGCACAATGCGGGCATCTCCTGGGCCTTCCAGACCCGTGCCCTGTTGTTTGCCGCTTGTGGCAATGTCGCGGCCATGGAAGAAGACCTGGGCAGCATGATTTCCAGATCGCAGAACTTTTCCATAAGCCCCAACCAGGTGCGGCGTACCAAGTTCATTCGTCTATTTGGAGACTACTGCGCCCGGCTGTCCTCTCTGGAAACACTTCTTGCACGAGCAATCGAGCTCAAAAAGGAGTATCAAGAAGCAAAGGGCATGTGGTATCAGGGAGTTCTCTCATTGCTGATTTTGGCTCTTCAGGGCGCGGTACCGGTCACTCCGGAGAGTGCTGCAGCGTGCTTCGGCGGTGGCATCAGTCTGGAAGGATTATGTAAATCACATATCTTTGCACTCATTTTTGGTCAGGTACAGACGGGAAGCAGTGCCGCAAGCCTATCTTGAAGCAATCACGGGAAAATACCCGGCAACGAAATTTGTGCGGTCGACTTAATCTAAGTCCCTTAACTTCTTCTTCATCTGTCCGCCACAATTGCATTAATAAAAATCGGTTTGCCCTAAAAGAACTGTAGCAGACGCGGATCGCCGCCGGAGAGATGTACAAATGCTTCTGTCGCCAGAAACAATCCACCGGCCACCAGCACGGTCATGTTCTGTTCGCGCGCGCGGCTTACCGCCAGATCCATCGCCTCCTCGATGGTATCGGCTGATTTCCACACAATCCCGCGGCGGATCGCTTCGCATAGAGCAGCCACCGTCTCCACCGGCGATCCTTTGTGATAGGCTCGCGTGCAAATCACTTCCGTGGCAATGGGAAGCAGCTCATCTAAGATGCCCCTGACATTTTTGTCATAGGAGACACCCGTCACCAGCATAATGGGCTTCGCGCTGTTCATTTCCCGGACTGTTTCTGCAACCGCATGCAGCGACAGTTGGGTGTGGCCCACATCAATAATGGTTTCAGGATCTTCTGCAATCCGTTCAAAGCGGCCCGGCCAGCGCACTGCCTTAAACGCTTCCCGTACGGCTCTTGTAAAGCGCTGCTCCTCAACCTCTCGTTTGCTGCATTGCAGCCAGTGCCACACAGCCTGAATTGCAACCGCCGCATTTCTTGCCTGGTGCTTTCCCACCAACCCGGTTTCAATCGTACCGTAATCGATTCCGGCGCAAGACATCTTGAACTGCATCATGGCCGAGTTATATTTCAATTCTGAAATCTCGGCGGCGGCCTCGACGAACGTGATAGAGCGCAGCGCACAATAAGCACGGAGGCGCGGGAGCAATGCGTCCTCAAGCTTCCCTGCCACAAGCGTGCCTCCGTCCGGACACAAGTCTGCTTTATCGTAGGCAATCAGCTCTGCAGAATTTCCCAGCAATTCTGTGTGTTCCAACTCCACAGACGTGAGTGCCGTTATCCTTCCTGGTATGACTCGCGTCGAATCGTATCGTCCACCGATGCCAGCTTCACAGACGATGGTTTCAGGACGCTGATTGAAAAAGTGATACAGTGCGGCACCGGTCAGCACTTCAAATGCGCCAAAGTTGTCATTGGAGTGACGTGATTCGTAACTATCTCGCAATGCAAGCATCCATTCCAGGCTCGCATCCATCTCCCCATCGCTGATAAGCCGATCGCCGATCCTGATGCGCTCGTTGGCTTTCAACAGGTGCGGAGATGTATAAAGCCCTGTGCTGATTCCGAGCTGCCGCAGGATTGCAGCGATCATCGCGCTAGTACTTCCTTTCCCTTTCGAGCCCGTTACCTTCAGAGCTTCCAGCCCGTTGAGCCATATTGGCGAGGGCAGGCTCCGGGTAACAAACAGCATTCTGTGCAGACCAATGCCGGTCCCATGCTTCGGTAAAGCCAGGAACTTAGCTCGAATACCGGGAGCGGCGTTGTAAGTTGGATGATCAGTCAATCTGTTCGGCGCTCCGTCAGCAGTTGCCGGACCGCTCCGACCAGGAAAATGGAGCCGGTTACTACAATGGTGTGCTCGCGACCATGGTATTGACTCAGAACCCGGCGCAGCACCTCTTCAGGAGTTGGAACATAGGTATAAGGTGGTAATTCCAGCGAATCTGCCGACTCGATCTGCACAGCTCTGTAGAAGCCGTCGACCAAAATGATCTGTTGAAAGGCTGGCCCGAGAAGGCCTAGTCCCTGAACTGCCTTTAGCTTTTCGGTGGCACCGAAAACCAATGTCAGGTCTTTTCGTGGGAATTGCTTGACGAATTTGAATAATTCCGCGAATGCCAGTGGATTGTGAGCAGCATCCAGAATCCAGGCAGGCATTCCCGGCAGGTACTCAAGCCGCGCAGGCCAGCGGATTATCGCTGCTCCGCTCAGGCTCTCCATTCGAGAAACGGCACCGCGCTCCCAAAGTGCCTGCAGCATCTCCACAGCTACCGCTAAATTATCCACTTGGTAGTCGCCGGCAAGAGGTAAAACGAAACAGTCCTCTCCTATGCCCGCACCAAGATATATCCTGTGTCCTGTTAGGCCGAGCGGTTCAGATCGTATCTTCTGCCGGGAAGCAATCCTCAATCGAACCCCACGCTTCTCTGCATCATTTTTAATTACTTTTTGGGCCAGCGGATCGATACGCGGCCCGAGTACCAGTTCAGAAAAACTGCTCGCTATGCCAGCTTTATCGGCTGCAATATTTGCCAGGGAATTACCGAGAATTTCCATATGGTCATAACCTATGGCCGTAATCGCAGAGAGCGGACCTTCGAGCATGCTGATAACATCGTTATAGCCGCCAATCCCCGCTTCCATGATGGCAATTTCGACTGCCGCATGCGCAAAGGCCCTCAGGGCCAACACAAGCAGCGTTTCAAAGTACGAAGGGCGAAAGCTTGTACCCCTCGTGTCCACGATGTCCTCCAGCAAGCTTGCCGCTTCGACTGCCGCGTGGTCCAGACTCTGACTGGTGGCATCGATTCCTTGCACGCGGATTCGTTCTGTTGGGTGAACAAGATGGGGAGATGTGAAGAAACCTGTCTTCTTGCCGTCTGCCGCCAATGCCGCTTCGAGCATTGCCCCCGTTGATCCTTTTCCACTCGTGCCTGCAATCTTCACAATGAGCGGGAGATTGCCAAATTCCTGCTCGTAGCGTTTCAAAATAGTGGAAAAACGGAGGGTACGCGCTTCTCTGCCTTGTCCGGTGCTACCGGACCATGCCAGCAGGTTCTGCCATCCGGAAGTACTCGTCATCGGGACAATTTACAATCCAAATATACCGTACTCTCCTCTTGAATGTATATTGAGATCGGCCCCAGGGTGGCGGATCAATGGGATGACTGCTGAAATGACGCATAAGAAGTCTCAGGACACGCAGGAAAGGACCGACCGGCAGCCATACGCAGATAACTATCTGCATCCATCATCCGGCCTGAAGCTTCCATTGCCCACGCAAATTCTCTGTACAGCCGCCGAATCATTGGGTATTGAATGGAAAATCATCGATCCAAAATACTGTTTTCTTGTCAGCCTCTCTTATCGCGGCAAATCAATCACATTGAAAAGTTCTGCAGTTACACCGAATTCCTACAGTAGCTGCGATCTGACAATCGATAAGGTATACACATACATGCTTCTGTCCCGTGCGGGAATCAAAATCCCACGTGGGGATTATTTCTTTAAGAGCGGCCGCTTTACAAAAGTTGACTTCGCGAAGGGCAAGGGACTGAATGAGGCCCGCAAGTACTCTCGACGTTTGGCAACTGAAACTGGCTATCCCATCGTAATCAAGCCAGCACATTTGCAGCAGGGCCTGGGTGTTTCCATCGTCCACGGACCCCAAGAAATTTCTGCGGCGCTGAAAAAAGCTCTTTCGGTCTCCGATGAATATATGCTCATCGTGCAGGAGTTTGTAAAAGGCAACGAGTATCGCCTCATGCTCCTGGACGATGACATGTTGGTTTGCTACAAAAAGGTTGGTTTCAACCTGATTGCTAATCTTTCTTCCGGAGCCCGTGCGCGAATCGAGACCGCCCGTGTCCACCCCAGTTATCTGGATTGGGCAAAGACGATATGTGCAGTTACTGGACTCGAATATGTCGGCATCGATTTGCGGTGCGGTGACATAGCCCGGCCTGTCACCGAAGCCATAGTCCTGGAGGTTAATGGAAATCCCGGACTCACGCACCTCTACCAGCAGGGCTCCCGCGAAAACGATCTGGTTGCGGGGATATACAAGAAGCTGCTCCGGAAACATTTCAACGATGTCCTGACGGATTCGGCAGCACTTTAGCCCTGTTGGGCGTCTCATCTCAGCAATTCGAGTCCGTCCTTTACTATTGGAAAAGAGCCTGTAATTACCAACACTTCTCCGGGGATGGGCATGCTGCGTGCCAACTTGACGGCCTCGCGAACAGTTTCAGCAGTCGTCGTCATAACCCCCATGTCTTCTGCTGCCAACGCTATGTCTCTGGCAGGCATAGCGCGGGGATGGTCCGCACGGGTCACGATTACGCGTTCTGCACAAGGGAAAAGAATCTGGATGATCTCTTTCACGTGCTTGTCGCGCATGCAGCCGAAGATAAGAGTGAGTAGCCGATCTGCGTAAAGAGCGGAAAGGGTAGAACGCAACGCCCATGCGCCGGCAGGATTATGAGCTACGTCCAATACGGCTTCAGGAAAGTCTGCACCTGAAAGAAAAACTTGAAACCGTGCCGGCCATTTGGTGTTTTGTGTTCCTTCTTCCACATGCGTGGGCAATATTTTGTAGCCGCAGGAATTGAGTTGCTCGGCTGCAGTGATTGCCAGTGCGATGTTCCGAAGTTGATGCCGGCCAACCAGCGGCGAGTTCACCAAGATTTCTTTTCCCATGAACAGCAGCGGGAAAACAGCGCGTGGAACTTGATTGGCCTTATGAGCAAAGTAATTATGGCTTCCGGGAGTTAAAGGCGGCATATGTTTCGTCGCGCTTACCGGGCGAGCGTTTTTCTCCAGAATCGCATTTCCTAGTGTGTCATTCACTTCCGGATGCTGCGGCAGGAGCACCACGGGAGCATTACTCCTGATGATGCCGCTTTTCTTCGCAGCAATTTCCCGCAACGTCTTGCCTAAATAATCTTCGTGGTCGAAATCAACGTCGGTGATGATGGAGAGGATAGGGTCGACAATGTTGGTGGCATCATCGGTTCCGCCCATGCCTGCTTCAACGATGGCCAGCTCAACACCGGCGCTGGCAAAATACTCAAACATCATGGCCGTGAGCATCTCGAAAAAGCTGGGATGAGAAGACAGAGTGCCCCTCTGAATGAGCTGCAGGGACGCGCTTTGTACGCGATCATAAATTTCAGCAAACTCCGCATTACTGATCGGCTCTTGATTGATCTGGATACGCTCGTTGATCTGGAGCAAGTGAGGCGAAGTGTACAAGCCAGTGCGGTACCCGGCGGCCTGTACAATGCCGGCTAATGTGGCGGCCGTTGAGCCTTTGCCATTGGTTCCGGCAATTAATACGGCTAGGAGCCGCCTTTCCGGATTTCCTAAAGCGGCAGCAAGCCTGGTGATGGAATCAAGATTAAAACGCAGGAAGACTGCTAACTCCGGGCCATTTGCTAGAAGTTCGGAAACTGCATCTTCATAGCTGCCGGCCATATCAGGCGGCTCTGGGCGCCATGAAGTCCAGCGCGCGGGCGATGTAGTTTTTTGAATCTCTGCGGTGCACAACCGCGTCCAGCATTCCGTGTTCCAGCAGAAAAGCGCTGCGCTGAAAGCCTTCCGGGAGCTTCTGGCGAATGGTCTGCTCAATGACTCGCGGACCGGCAAAAGCAATGAGCGCGCCGGGTTCGGCGATGTTGAGATCGCCCAGCATGGCATAAGAAGCAGTCACGCCGCCGGTGGTGGGATCGGTGAGCAGGGAAATGTAGGGAACACGCGCATTATCCAACCTGGCGAGTGCGGCAGAAATCTTTGCCATCTGCATCAGGCTGACCACACCTTCCATCATGCGGGCGCCACCGGAGGCAGAAACTACGATGATGGGTTTACGCTGAGCGGCGGCTCGTTCGATGGCGCGGGTGATTTTTTCTCCGACCACCGCGCCCATGCTGCCGCCGATGAAGGAGTATTCCATGGCACTCACGATCACCGGGCGGCCGTTGATCTTTCCTTCGGCATTTACGACGGCATCTTTCAGGCCGGTATCATTCTGGCTTTTCTGCAGGCGCGCCTTATAAGTGCGAGTGTCAAAGAAGTTCAAGGGATCGGTGGAAGAGAGTTTCTCATCTTCAACCGAGAAAGCGGCGTCGTCCAACAAGAGAGAGAGGCGGGTGAAGGCATCGATGCGGAAATGGTAATCGCACTTGGGACAGACATTCAGGTTCTCTTCCAACTCTTTCTTCCAGATGATCTGGCGGCAACCCTCACACTTGACCCACAAACCTTCTGTACGCACACGTTTCTCGTCGGATGATTGGATTTCGGTGGATTCGCGTTTAAACCAAGCCAAGGTAGAGACCCTCGTTTAGCACTGAGCAATCAGGATTTGGTAAGTGGGTAATCTGGTAATTGGGTAATTGGGTAATTGGGTAAATGAAAATCTGCGTGAAATAGATTCTATATTTACTCATTTGCTAATTACCCATTTACCCATTCTTCATTACTCATTTTCCAATTCAATACTCGATTCCGCGTTGGGCCATTACGCCTTTTTCGTAAGCGTGTTTGACCTGCTTCATTTCGGTCACGGTATCGGCCAACTCAACAATTGTCGGATGAGCATTGCGGCCCGTCAAGATTACGTGTACCTGCTCCGGCTTCTGCTTCAAAGCCTCAACCACCTTGCCGGGATCAATCATGCCGTAACTGATGGCGTAATTGATCTCGTCCAGGATCACCAGATCCCACTGGCCGGAGTTGATGGCCTGCCGCGCCTCTTCCCAGGCTTCTTCCACCATGCGGATGTCTTCGGGATCGGTCTCGGCCCCGCCGACTTTCACAAAGCCGCGCCCCATCTGCTTCATGATGAACTTATCACCGAAAGCTTTCACGGCATCGAGTTCACCATAATGCCATGAACCTTTCAGGAACTGCAGCATGAGCACCTTCATGCCGTTGCCCACAGCGCGCAGAGCCGTGCCCATGGCGGCGGTGGTCTTGCCCTTGCCGGGGCCGGTATTCACGATGATAAGTCCGCGATGAATGTCTGTCATAGCAATTAGCAGCTAGCAAATGGCTCTTAGCTTTGGCTTTTGCCTCAATACTCTGCGATTCAGATTACACTTACCAATTCCAAATCTGCTTCATTTATGCAATTACCAAATTACCCATTTACCAATTCCCCTCAGTGTCCTGTGTGGTACGGGTGGCCTTTCAAGATTGTAAATGCCCGGTAGATCTGTTCCAGCAAAACCACGCGGGCCAACTCGTGGGCCAGAGTCATCTTGCCGAAGGAAAGAATCAGGTCGGCAGCGGAGCGGGCCTGGTCGCTGAAACCATCAGCAGGGCCAATGCCGAACAGCAGGTTCTGCGTGCCGCGGTCCTGCTGATCGCGCAGCAACTCCGCAAACTCTTCTGAAGTGAACTGGCGGCCGCGAGCATCGAGCAAAATGAGGACCGGGGCGGTGCGGCCAGAAGCCCGGTCGGCAAGTTTCAGAAGAGCTGGTTCGGCGGCCAGTTCATGCGAATCGGTCTGCACGTAGCGCGAGATGCGCTTCAGGTATTCCGCTGAAAGCGCCTGAATGGCCGGTTCTTTGGTTTTACCAATCCAGGCAATCTGGAGTTTCACGTCAATGCGTCCAATAAGGAGATTCTGTTGTGACAGGGAATTCTAAATGATGAGAAGCACCCAGCCTTGAACATCCTTCCAGAGATTTACCGCAAGGCGCCAAGGTAGCATTGTTGAGTTTTCGCTACGATACTTTTCGCGTGCGTTTTTTGGGGGTGGTCTTGGTTCGAGTAGCGCGCGTGGATGTACTTTTGGTCTTCGTGGCCCGCGCTGGTGCAGCTTTCTTCCTGGCTTTTTTGGCTGCGGGCTTGGCAGGCTTCCTGGCCAGATCGGCGGAGGTCAGGCGGCTGGCAGACTTCCAGAGGCGCTCCAGGTCATAGAACTTGCGGGCGCGTTCAGAAAAAATGTGCACGACGAAGTCCACATAATCGAGCAGCACCCATTCAGCCTGGTTGTAGCCTTCAATACTGTTGGGCAGGGAACCAGTTTCTTTGAGCAGCCTTTGGACTTCGTCAGAAATAGCCTGAATCTGGCGCGGGTTCGTGCCTGTGCAGACAATGAAGTAATCGGTAAATGCTCCGGAGTTCCTGTCCATCTCCAGGATGGTCAGGTCTTCCCCCTTTTTATTCTCAACAGCCTTGACCGCAAGGATTACCTGTTGTCTGATCGCAATACTCATCCGTGTGTCTTGCTCCTGTGGGTTGCTCCTCGAAAAGATAGCACTTTGTGGCTCTCAACGCCCTCTTTTTCACCCTGTGCGGGCTTGTTTATATATAGATGCTCTTTCCTGATGTATTCAGCGACCATCTCAGGAACAAAGCGGCTGAGCTGCTTCACTGATTTGCCGGCTGCTGCACGAATCTGCGTGGAAGAGACCCGCTCATTCACACCACTGAGCAGATGGATGGTAGTTGAGGGCAAGGCAATGGCGCCGGTGGCCTGCTGCTTGCGCAAGGCCTGCAATACTGCGGGTGCAGGACGCAAGGCCTCGGGCAGGGCTTCACCGACATCGCCCAGCGAATGACCGGGGCGGCTGACCACGATGAAATCGCATTCGGCCAGCAGTTCCACTGGATGGTACCAGGTGCTTATCTCCATGAACGCGTCAATGCCGATCAGGAAGTACAGCTGGTCTGATTTTTTCAGCTTGTCTTTGAGCCGCCGCACGGTGTGGATCGAATAATTCGGCTGGCCGGTGCTGGAATCCAGCAGGGAAGGCACGAAGCGCTGGTCATCGGCGGTAGCCAGAGCCAGCATGGCAAAGCGATGATGAAAGCCTGTGAGCTGGCGTGTGAGCTTATGCGGGGGCAGATCAGCAGGAACAAAGTAGACCTGGTGGAGCCCGAACTTATCCGCAGCGGCCTGGGCGATGGCCAGGTGTCCGCGATGTACAGGATCAAAGGTGCCGCCAAACAGGGCCAGCTTCATCTGCTCTTTCTCTTCTTGAACGCTGCGCGCTTGGGAATACGGCGGACGCTCTGCGCTTTCTTTTTGGTTTTACGGTCTGTGCCCGATTTCCTGCGGGCTTTGGGCTTCTCCTGCACGTAAGTGCCGGCGCGAATTTCCGCCACGCGCTTGCCCATTCCGTACTTCAGTTCCGGTATGCCCTTGCCGGTGACTGCAGAAATCTCGTACAGATCGAGCTTCAGCTTTTTGGAAAGCTTCTTGAATACGGCCAGTTTCTCAGGATTGACGACATCCATCTTGGAAGCCACCAGGATCATCGGCTTCTTTTCCAGACCGGCCCCGAAGCTGGCCAGTTCTTCCATGATCACCTGGAAGTCTTTGACGGGATCAGGACGTCCGCTGGCGTCAGAAATATCGATTACGTGCGCGAGCAGGCGCGTGCGCTCGATGTGCCGCAGAAACTGAATGCCCAGGCCGGTGCCGGTATGCGCGCCTGCAATCAGTCCGGGAATATCTGCCACCACAAAGCTTTCTTCATGAGGCATCTCACCAATGGTTACCACACCCAGATTCGGTTGAAGGGTAGTGAAGGGATAATCGGCGATCTTGGGACGTGCCGCCGAGATGCGGGAGATCAGCGTTGACTTGCCCACATTCGGATATCCCACCAGGCCCACATCAGCCAGCAGCTTCAACTCCAAGCGCAAAACTTTTTCTTCTCCGGGCTTGCCGGGCTCGTGCTCACGCGGGGCCTGGTGCGTGCTGGTGGCGAAGTGCTGGTTGCCGCGTCCTCCGCGTCCGCCGTGGGCCACCACGATGCGTTCATCAGGATGAGAGAAGTCGTGGATCTTTTCCCCGGTTTCCTTGTCATAGAGGATGGTTCCCACCGGGACTTTCAGCACGATGCTCTCGCCATCGCGGCCAGTACAGTTTGAGCCCTCGCCATGGCGTCCGCGCTCGCCTGTGTATTCAGGGTTGAAGCGGAAGTGCACCAGCGTATTATGGCGCTCGCTTGATTCCATGATGATGTCGCCGCCGTGTCCGCCATCGCCGCCTGAAGGCCCGCCGCGCGGGACAAACTTCTCCCTGCGGAAGGCCATGCAGCCATTGCCGCCATTGCCGGCCTTTACCCGAATGATTGCTTCGTCAATGAACATTTACATTCAATCTTTTACCGGAGAGGACGCAGAAAAAATCTGGAGGACCCTCTGCAGACTCTGCGATCTCTACGCTGCTATTCGTCAATTCTTCTCAACTCACGAAAGACTTATCCCCGCAGCCGAGGGCGGCTGCGCTCCATAAAGATCTTCGTGACAAAAGCACTTGCTAGCCTTTCATTGCCGCCATGCGTTTCTTCATCTCTTCCGGTGTTACATCTTCTTTGTGCGTGGCAATGGTCCAGTGATGACCGAAGGGATCCTGGACGGTTCCGCTGCGGTCACCGTAAAACTGGTCCTGAATCGGCTGCAGCACGGTTGCTCCGGCATCAATGCTCTTCTTGTAAGTCGCATCACAATCGTCTACATAGACGAGAATACCGACTGTGCTGTTGCCGAGTGTCTGCGGGCCTACGTGGCCGCGCTCCGGGAACTCATCGGCCAGCATGATGTACGAGTCACCGATCTTCAGTTCGGCATGGCCGATGCGTCCATCGGGCATGGGCATGCGCATGACTTCGGTGGCGTCGAAAATCTTCTTGTAGAAATCAATCGCCTGGACGCCATTCTTCACGACCAGGTAGGGTGTTATTGCGTGGTAGCCTTCGGGAACGGGTTTTGCTGCTGGAGGCATAAGTTCTCCTTCTTCTCATCTATTGTAAAGAATGAAAAGCCCCGCCATGAAGACGGGGCGCATGGATCTTTTGATTCGAGAATTAAGCTTTAGCAGTCTCTTCTGGCGGCTCCACGTTGACGAAGCGGCCGCCGGCGCCTTTATCCACAAACTGAATCACGCCAGTGACCTTGGCGAAGAGAGTGTCGTCTTTGCCGCGTCCTACATTGATGCCCGGCTTAATGCGGGTGCCGCGCTGGCGCACGATGATGGTGCCGCCGGGAACAAGTTGTCCGCCGAAGGCTTTTACGCCCAGCCGCTGCGCATTGGAGTCGCGTCCGTTTCTTGAACTTCCTAAACCTTTTTTATGTGCCATGACAAATCCTTAACTGTTACAAAATTCCTGGTAATCCGCACAGCCGAGGGTGCCTCCACCCCGCCACGCGCAAAATCCGCGCGCGTCGGGGGCCCCGGCGGCTGTGCCACGTTCAAACTTATTTCTTCTTGCCTTTTGCGCCGCTGCCCTTTTTGGCTGCGGGCTTCTGCTTCGCAGCTTTTTTGGGTGCAGCCTTCTTGCCGGTGCTCTTTTTCGGAGCCTTCGCCTGCTCCTGAGCGCCTTCCGCAGCTTCTGTCTTCTGCGGTGGGTGCCTGGGCTGCTTCTTAGGCAGCTCTGGAGCGGTAAATTTCTGGCCGTCAAAAGCGATCTCAGTGATGCGCACGGCCGTGAAGGGCTGGCGATGCCCATACATCTTCTTGTACTGCTTCTTGCGCTTGAAGTGGAAGACCAGGATCTTGTCTGCCCGTCCGCTTTCCATGACCTCGCCGCTTACCTGCACATCATTACCGGGACCGATCTTTCCATCCTCGGCGGATACGGCCAGGACATCGTTGAACTGAATGACGTCTCCCTGACCGGCAGGCAGTTTTTCAATCTTGACTACATCTCCGGGCGCAACCCGATACTGCTTTCCCCCGGCGCGAATCACCGCGTACATATCTCTCTCCCAGTGCCCCTGCCGTACTGATCGGAAAACAAAGGGCTTACGTATGGATTTTAAGATTGCTGATTGCTACGGTTTGCTCTACAGGCAGGAACCGAAACGACTGGCAAACCCTGTAATTTTAACGTGATGGGCCTGAGCGGGTCAACTTTAAGCCAAAGAAATTCAAAACCTTACCCTTGAGGGCGTTGATGAAGCCGATTAACGCTGATTGATGTTCTGGCGGAGCGAAGGCTTATCCGGCTACATACACCTTCCAGAAGAAATAGGCGGTCATGCTGCTGCCGATGGCCAGAATGATGTAACGCACCACCCTGGGATTGGTCTTCTGGGCGTAATAGGCCCCGCCGTATCCACCCACAATCGCGCCACAGACCATGAGCAATGCCTGGGGCCAGTAGACGGCGTGAGCAAAGATGAACATGACCACCGCCACCCCGTTGCCGCAGGTGGCCAGCAGGGTCTTCATGCCGTTCATGGCGTGGATATCTTCCAATCCCATGATGGCCAGCAGGGCCAGCATAATGATGCCCACCCCGGCGCCGAAGTAGCCGATATAAATCGCCACGCATAATTGCAGGAAGGTAATGCTGATGACGGTTGCGCGTCCGGGGCCATGAATGGGGTGGCGCTGGCGTATCCAGGCGGTCATGCGGCTGCCGAAGCTGAACAAGATGGTCGCCGCCAGAAGCAGCCACGGAACCATCTTCATGAAGGTGGTCTGCGGCGTATGCAGGAGCAGGAACGCGCCGGCGGTACTTCCCAGAAAGGTAATGACAATCAGCGGTAACAGGCTTCTGAGCAGCTTCCAGCTTAGCGCCCGGCGATAAGCTCCTGTAGATGCCAGCGTGCCCGGCCAGAGCGCAATGGTGTTGGTAGCATTGGCATTCACGGGCGGCATGCCGGTGAATAGCAAGGCAGGAAAGGCAATGAAGCCTCCACCACCGGCAACGGAGTTGATGGCGCCGCCGGCCACAGCCGCCGAAAACAAAAGCACAATCTGCGAGGAACTCACATTCCAGTGTAATCAAAATTGACCTTGGGTTTAATCGATAACATCGGTACCCCTGGCGAATGCGACGCCATCGCCGACACAGGAATCAAGTGCCGAGGATTGTTGCGGAAAGACAAGAACGCTTCTCAACCCTTCCGCTTCGGTGATCGGTTACGGAAAGAAGCCGAATTTCCCCTGAAAACTTTCGGGGCAATGCCTCCTTTTTCGTTTTGAAACCGCAGAGGTGCGTGTGAATATAAGTTGCTACTGTTAGTAGCGCAACGGATAAACGCAGTCTCCGGACAGGCACCGCGTCAGATCCAGTTGGTGAACAAACCACCTATGAAAAAAACACGAGAATCACAAAAGCGCCATCGCTCCGGTAGCCAGCAAAGACTTGAGAAGGGGAGCAAGAGTCGACAACTCTGTCCTCGCTGTCAGCATGTTTTGTCGCTGGCTTCGATCAAACACATCGATTGTCCCAAAGGCTCAGAAGAGCTTGAGTGCAGCGAATGCCGAGCTTCCCTGGAGTTTTCATACGAAACGGCTGTTGAAATCAAGGAAGTGATCTTTATCGACCTACCAAAAACAAAACTCAAGAAACCCTATGATGAGCTATCAAGAGAGGTGCTGGAACGGAAGGACGCTAGCGCAACCAAGAAGAACTGCCCTGTTTGCCGCAAAGTAGTACCGGTCGCGGTGATTGAATTTGCCGATCTTCCAAAGGGTAACGATATCGTGAACTGCCCGACCTGCAATGCGGACCTGGAGGTTTACTACAAGGCGTCGTTTCAGGTAACAGAGATCGAGGTTACAGGAGTAGCCGGTGACGGCAACTTTGCTTGTCCCGAATGTGAAACGGAGATGGAGCTGGATTGGCAGGAGATCGAGACTAAAGAGGGTGAAATTGAATATGAATGTGATGAATGCGGTGCCGAGCTGGAAGTATCGTGGTCGGACTGGGGCGCAGAATTGGGCGCAGAATTGGCAGGTGAAGGGTCTCGCTCAACTGGGCGCCCCGGCAATCAGCGCTCTCGAAACTCCGGAGGCGGAAACGTAATCAGTTGTGGGAGATGTGAAAATGATGTTTCTGTTGACGACGACGGCGACGAGATCAAATGTGAGACCTGCGGGGCTACTCTTGAAATCTCCCGTTCTTCTTCTGGAACGATTGAAGATGTGGAAACGCACGCGCCTGATCTGGAGTTGGCCTGCCCTGAATGCGATGACGACTTTACCATTGATGGAAACGATATCGAAGAGGTGTCTGGACACATCGAATATAAGTGTGAAGGCTGCGATTCGGAGCTGGGAATTTCCTGGTCCAAGTGGGGAGAAGACACGGAAGTGGATGTAATCGAACCTGGAGAAGAAGAGGACGAAGAGGACGAAGATGATGATGATGTCTAAGAAAGATAACCTGCACTCCTCTATGCAATTCCAGAATTTTGAGCTTGAATACTTTCAGTCGCAGTTTGAGCGGACCGTCGAGTACAACCTGGCGGATAGCTCGGTGAAGTGCCTCAGCACGCGTGAATGGCTCAGCGAGGAAGAGGCTGAGCAACTGCTGAGCACAGGGTTGTTTTATCCGGAGGTGAATGGGACCGGGCTGCTGCGGGAGCGCATTGCGGCGCTGTATCCCGGAGCGACCGCGAACAACGTGCTGGTGACTGTGGGCGCAGCACAGGCCAACTGCATGGTGGTGAGCACGCTGCTGGAACGCGGCGATGAAGTGATCGTGGTCTCTCCGGGTTACCGGCAAGTGTGGGGACTGGCGAAGAACCTGGGATGCAACGTAAAAGAGCTTCAGCTTCTTCCGGAGGAGAACTGGCGGCTGAATCTGGACAGGCTCGCGGCCATGACGAGCGACAAGACCAAGCTGATTGCGATCGTGAATCCGAATAATCCTACAGGAACTGTGCTCGCGCCTGATGAAATGAAGCAGGTTGTAGAGACCTGTGAGCGCAGCGGCGCATGGCTGCACGCCGATGAGGTGTACCGCGGAACAGAGTTTCATGGAGTTGAAACGCCCAGCTTCTGGGGACAATACGACAAGCTCATCTGCACCAATAGCCTGTCGAAGGCTTACGGGCTGGCAGGATTGCGCATTGGCTGGGCTGTCGCAGCGCCGGAGATGGTCGGGGAATTATGGCGTCGGCATGAATATGCCGTGATTGCCGCTGCAGGACCGAGCATGACGCTGGCAGAAATTGCCTTGCAACCCGAAAAGCGCGCCATGCTGCTGCAGCGCCAAAGAGAGCTTTCGCGGAATGGACATGCGGTTCTAGAGAAGTGGATTGCGCAACAGGAAGGCAGATTTTCCCTGCACAAGCCCGTGGCTACATCGATTGCCTTTGTGCGTTACTACTTCGACATGCCGTCGGTAGAGCTGGTGGATTATTTGCGGAAGAACGCCTCGGTGCTGGTAGCGCCGGGAGCATATCTGGGAACCGAGCACCACCTGCGGATTACGGTGGGATATGACACAGCAAAAGTGGAGACGGCATTATCCAGGATCAGCGCCGCGATAGCGGAACTGGCGATTGCGGTGTAGCGAACAAATATTTGCCGCTGGTAAACGGTGATAAGGCCGATCAGCGGCTGAGCGGACCTTCTTTCCACAGGGTTAACTCATTCTTTAATTGCCATCTGGACGGGGGCGCGATATGCTGCGGCAAGTCGCTTTCGAAACCTCATGGCAAAGCTTTTCGAACCGCCCCGGTATATAGCAGTAGAAGGACCTATTCGCGTCGGCAAAAGCACCCTCGCAAACATCATTGCTGACCGGCTGAACGCGCAACGCGTCATTGAACCGGAAAACAATCCGTTCCTGCGGGCATTCTACGAGGGAGAGCGCGGCGCAGGTTTCCAGGCGCAGTTTGCCTTTCTGATTCGCCGCTTTGAGCAACTCCACCGGCTGGAAGTCGGGGCCAAATCGCAAAAGACCGTGGTGGCCGATTACATCTTTGAAAAAGACAAGATCTTTGCCTACATCAACCTGAGCGATGTGGAACTGGAGATCTATAACCGGTATTACCAGTATTTTCGCGAGCAGGTGCCCACGCCCGACTTGGTGATTTATCTGCAGGCCTCTCCAGATGTGCTGAAGAAACGGTTACGCAAGAAAAACGCTCCGGCGGAAGGAGCGGTCAGCGATGACTACATTGAGGAAGTGGTGAAAGCCTACGAACACTTCTTCTTTCACTACAGCTCATCAGACCTGCTGGTGGTAAATACCAATGACATCGATTTCGTGGAGCACCACTCCGATCTGCAGGAACTGCTGCGGCGGGTGAGCGAGCCGATCCGGGGCACGCAGTATTTCCTGCCGCTCAGTTCGTCGGGCGCTGCCAATGCCTGATTAAAGGGCGCAAAGGAACCACGCTGAGTGCCCTACCAGACCTCACACCTCTTTTCCGGCGCCATGGGCGTTCCGGCTTTACAAGAGAAGGCCTGCTGGAATTCGGGCAGGTTTTGCACCACGCCATTCACACGAAACTTCGTCGGTGCGTGGGGATTGGTCTGTGCCAGTACGCGCAGTGATTCCGGGGTATCGTTTTCGCACCAGCCCTGTCCGTAGCTGATGAAGAAGCGCTGCGCGGGAGTAAAGCCGTCTGCGGGTTGAAGCTGCTCATGGCTTTCTTCTTCGCGCTGCATCAGGGCCATGAAGGCCAGCTTCAGTCCACCGATATCGGCCACATTTTCTCCCAGGGTGAGCTTGCCCTGCACGTGGACATCGTCCACGGCAACAAAGTTGTCATACTCGCGAACGATGCACGCGGTGCGCTCTTCAAATTCCTTGGCATCCTGCGGAGTCCACCAGTCTTCGAGGTTCCCCTTGGGGTCGAATTGGCGGCCTTCATCGTCAAAGGCATGGGTGAGTTCATGGCCAATCACCCCTCCGGCATCGCCGTAATTCACGGCATCGTCCATGCGCTGGTCGTAAAAAGGAGGCTGAAGGATTCCGGCGGGAAAATTGATGTCATTCATCTGCGGGTTGTAATAGGCATTGACGGTGGGCGGAGTCATGCCCCATTCCAGCTTGTCTACAGGTTTGCCGATCTTTGCGATTTCGCGGTGCGACTCGAATTCTGAACCGCGTATCTGATTGCCCAGGGCATCACCACGAACTACTTTATAGGCGGAATAATCGCGCCATTTATCGGGATAACCGATCTTATTCGCCACCGCATGCAGCTTTTCCAGGGCGCGCTGCTTCGTGGCATCCGTCATCCAGGTAAGCTGCTTGATGTCGCGTTCCATGGAGCTCTCGATGTCCTTCACCATGGCCAGAGTGCGGGCCTTGCCTTCTGCGCCGAAGGCGCGCTCTGCATAAACTTTTCCCAGCGCTTCGCCAAGGTTGTGGTCGGTGGCCTGCACGCAGCGCTTCCAGCGGGCGCGCAGCTCTTTCTGTCCATTGAGCTTCTTGCCGAAGAAATTGAAGTTCTCATTCACAAATGGCTTGGACAGCATGGGCGCGGCGTCATGCACCAGTTGCCAGCGCAGATAAGTCTTGATGGAGGCAATATCCTGCTGCTGCAAAACAGTTTGAAGTCCTTTGAAGAAATCCGGGACAGCAACGTTGAGGCTCTGCACTTCAGGCGTGCCGGTAGCGCGCAGGTAGCGGTTCCAGTTGAATGCAGGCGCCATTCCCGCCAGATCATTCAGCGGCATTTTGTGATAGATGCTTGCCGGATCGCGCCGCTGCACCACGGTGAGCGAGGCTTTGGCCAATGCAGTTTCGATCTCCATGACCTTTTTCGCATTGGCAGCCGCAGCCTGCGGAGAATCGCCCAGCAGCTTGAACATGTTGGCCACATGCTGCACATATTCTTTGCGTGTCTTCTCCGAGTTGGCGTCGGTGCGCGTGTAATAGTCACGCTCCGGAAGTCCCAGGCCACCCTGATCGGCTTCGGCGATCACCGAGGTTGCATCTTTGAAATCCTGGTTGGAGCCGAAGCTGAAGAACGCGCCAGCATCGATCAGGTGCAGGTGCGCGAGAAGATCCGCAAGATCGTCTTTGGATTTAAGAGCGGCAATGTGATCCAGTTCGGGCTTGAGCGGAGCGATGCCTTTGCGCTCGATTGCGGCCTCATCCATGCAGGACGAATAAAAGTCGCCGATCTTCTGCTCTTCCGGGCTGCGGTCCGCGCGGATCACTGAAGCCTTTTCCAAAATGTTACGCAGGATAAGGCGGTTGCGCTCGGCCAATTCCGTATCCCGGCCATAGCTCGATTGATCACCAGGCACCGGGTTCTGCTTGAGCCATCCGCCGCAGGAATACTGGTAAAAATCCGCGCAGGGGTCTGCGGACTTGTCCATCAACGCCGGATCAAGGCCTTTCAATTCCAGGACTTTTTCAGTCTTGGTTTTGGCGGGTGTCTGCGCAGGTTTCTTGTTAGGAGGCACGACTTTGGGTTTTCCCGGCTCTTTCCCGGGCTGCTGTTGCGGGTTTTGAGTTGCGCTCTGCGCGAAGAATATGCCGGTAAGGATGAACAAAGCTATAAGAAGTTTTGCGGTCTTCATTTAAGCCCCTGGTTTTGATCTGGTCGAAAACACGTGCGAGAAGTGTAATTTTTATGAATGTTGAAGACAAGCCGACGTGATTGGCACAAGTGAAATGGGTAAATGGGTAATTTGGTAAATGAGTGATTTAATTTATCTGTGTCCTCTCCACTATTATCGTCAAATTATTCTCGACTCACGAAAATTTATTCCCCGCAGCCGAGGGCGGCTGCGCTCCATAAAGATTTTTCGTTTTGGTTGCGGCCCGGTACGCTGTGTTTATCTGCGGTGAGCTTATCTGCGCGAATCCATTCATCTGTGTCACCTGTTCCGGCTTGCCGTGGATCACCGGAAGGTCTCCGCAAGAATGTTTTAGGGATGATTGGTTCTTTCACAATTCTCACTACCGGGGTAACCTACATCACATGGAGTGAATCCGAGTGCGGTGACCAACGCAATCTTTGACCTGTACCAGATGCCGAGGCCCGGAAAGTAAAAGTGCATAGATTTTTACGTTCACTGTTCGTCAGAGCAGTCGCGGAACCCGCTATTCCCAAAATCCAGCAGATACGCAGCCGGCTGGGAGCCTTGAGTAATGCAGAGCTGAAGAGTTTTGCGCAGCGCACGACGGACCGGCTGGAGACCATTGCCGCCGGGGCAGTCATCGCGTCACGGGTGCTGCAACTGGAGATGTTCGAGGTCCAGCTTCAGGGTGCGCTGGCGCTCACCGAGGGCAAGATTGCCGAGATGCAGACCGGCGAAGGCAAGACCCTGACCGCTGTTCCCGCGGTCGCGTGGTATGCAAAGACTGCAGGCAGCGCGCATGTGCTCACGGTGAATGATTACCTGGCCCGCCGTGATGCGCAATGGATGGGAGAGATCTACCAATGGTTCGGACTGACTGTGGGTTACGTCCAGCGCGACATGGAAACAGCGGCGCGGCAGCAGGCTTATTCCTGTGACATAACTTATGCCACTGCCAATGAGGTAGGGTTTGACTATCTGCGTGACCAGCTTGCGCTTTATCCTCGGGAGCAGGTACACCGTGACTTTGCCGCAGCGATCATCGATGAGGCCGATTCCATCCTGATCGATGAGGCGCGCATTCCTCTGGTGATTGCCAGTGGCGATAACGCTCCAGAGACGCTGCCGTACCGCGTAGACGCTATCACGCGCCACTTCCACCGGGGCGTGCAATACACCATCGACGAGTTCGGGAGGAATGTTGCCTTGACCGAGACCGGCATTCAATCGGTGGAAGGAGCTTTCCGCTGCGGCAATCTCTTTGCCGAGCAGAACCTGTCATTGCTGGCGGCAGTGCAGGATTCCATTCACGCTCACGCTCTCTTGCGCCGGGACGTGGATTACCTGGTCAAAGACGGAACCATTCAATCTGTCGATGAGTTCAAAGGGCGCATCATCCAGGACCGGCGCTGGCCCGCCGGACTGCATACCGCGATCGAAGCCAAAGAAGGCGTGGCGCTGAAAAAGCAGGGCCGCGTGATCGGCTCCATTACCCTGCAGAACCTGGTAGCGCTCTATCCACAGGTATGCGGCATGACCGGCACAGCGGCCACGCAGAAACGCGAATTTCAGGAGATCTATGGGTTTGAGGTAGAGGTAATTCCCACCAATCGTCCGGTCATTCGCGTAGACCATCCTGACGAGATATTCGAGACCAAAGCCGCGAAGGAAGATGCTGTTGCCGGCGAGATCGAGCGCCGGCACGCGAGCGGGCGTCCGGTGCTGGTGGGAACTACGAGCGTGGAAGAGTCCGAGCGGCTGAGTGCGCGATTGCGGCGGCAGGGAATACCGCACCAGGTATTGAATGCCCGCCATGAGGAAGAAGAAGCGGCTATCGTAGCGCGCGCCGGCGAACGCGGTGCAGTGACCATCTCCACCAACATGGCGGGACGCGGCACAGATATCAAGCTGGGGGAAGGCGTGGCTGAACTCGGCGGCCTGCTGGTGATCGGCACCAACAAGCACGAGAGCCGCCGCATCGATAACCAGTTGCGTGGCCGCGCCGGACGCCAGGGGGACCCCGGCAGCTCGCAGTTTTTCATTTCTCTACAAGATGACCTGCTGGTGCGCTACGCCGACGAAGATCAGCTTTTCAGAAACGACCCTGATGGCATTCAGCGGGTGGTGGAAGGACAGAACCTCTCCATACGCCGGTTCCTGCAGAAGTACGAATCGGTGATCGAGGGCCAGCGGCTTGCCATCCAGCAGAAGCGCCAGGACATTCTCACCGGCAAGATACCCTCTGAATCAGAAACAGAGCGGCTGGTGCGGCTCACCACCATCGACGATCTGTGGGCCGACTACCTCAATGACATCGCCGAACTGCGCGCCGGAATCCATTGGGTCTCATGGGGAGGACGCGATCCGCTGTACGAGTATCTTTCCACCGTCGACCAGGAATTCGAGCAACTGAAGCAGAAGATCGAAGAAGAGATCGAAAGGCGCCTGGAGGAAGCCGGGCGCACAGGCATCAGTCCGTCACAGCGCGGCGCTACCTGGACCTATCTCACCACCGATCAGCCTTTCGGCAGTGTGAGTGAACGGCTGATTAAAGGCATGCTGCAGAAGATGAAAGCCGGGCGATAGAGCGACAGACGAAGAGCGCGCAAACACTTCATACGACCTCTCAACTTTTTAAGAACGGGAGGGAGACTGCCGGATACACTCCAAGCTGCACCTTTGAACTTCTCAAGAAGAGGCTGACCGGAAGAGACTGCACAACATCCACAATGTGTTCCGTAGTGTCAGCAACTCTGGATTTGTAAAGTTCTACGAGCAGTGATAGTGGGAGGAACACGCTGATGTGATCCGCGTCACTGAAATAGCAGGTGAGAAATGCGCATGCGTATTCTTCCCAAATACTCTGAGAATTAGGATCCGGTGGCGGGCACTTGTTTACGAGCTGCAGCCGCTTTTGCTCCGCTTCGCCTGCGTAACCATCCACGGTGACGGTTGAGACATGAGTGAAAAGCTACACGATACAGGAAGAATAAGTAGACAAGAAGGCGGGGCGAGTTTGAAACACTGTCCGGCCTTTCTATTCGAGTTAGTCCCGGGCTGGCTTTTTGATAGGCGTGCTTCTGTTCATGGGCCGACCGCCTGGAGAGATGATACTGGTATCAATATTTCCGCTCGTTGTGGGTGTAAGCTCGACATGAACCTTCATTCCGGACGTCGCATGTTCATCACAGATGAATGCATCTGTGTTCGGAGCCCAAATAGCCCTTGTGCTGGGTCGGCGCAATCTGACTCCAAAATTGTGCTTTGCTGGATTTTTACATCCTGAGATGACGCAATGTTCCATAAAAATACCGCCTTTTAATCATTTTACTGCTATTTGCTCCCATTCAAACCAGTTGCAAGCCGCTTTTAGCCCGCTTCGCTCGTGCAACCGATTCCAGGGCATGCGCATAATGTTCGTCCGTAAGCTCTATTCCGACATATCGGCGGTCCAAGGCCATTGCGGCAACCGCGGTGGTTCCCGACCCGACAAATGGATCAAGCACAATGTCTCCGGGGTTGGTGAACAATTTGATGAACCAGGCCGGCAGAGATTCAGGAAACGCAGCACTGTGGTTGCGATTGCTGCACTCGGTGGCCAGATGCAAGACATTGGTGGGATAAACCGTATTTCGGCCAAGCCAGTTGGAGACATTCTTGCCGAAGCCGCTCTTCACTTTCGATTCATCTCTTATACGATCGGTATTGCTCAATTTTGCAAGGCGCGTCTCTGCCCATTTTCCCATTGGAACTCTTACTGCATCCTGGTACATGTGAAAGTTCTTGTTCTTAGTGAAGTGAAGGCATCGCTCCCATGCATCGCGGAAGCGGTTGGGCCATTTGCCCGGATAGCAATTCTTCTTGTGCCAGATGTATTCTTCCGTCCACAGCCATTCCTGTTTTCTCAGTGCCAGAATCAGTTCCAGCACGTAGGTATGCCGCTCTCCATCTTTGACGCGCTCTTTGATATTCAAGATGAATGAACCCGTAGGTTTCAAGACACGATGCAGCTCTGAAGTGATCAACAGAAACCAGGCGACGTACTCGTCAGGAGAGACACCACCATAAGTGTGTTTCCGGCTGTCTGCATAGGGTGGCGAGGTCACAACCAGGTCCACAGAAGCATCCGGAAATGTCTTCAGTACGTTGCGGCAATCGCCTTTGATGATGGTATCGAGAGGCAGGCCAGAATGATCTTCATGGATAGGCTTTTCCCTGCGCATGAGGTCGTTTCTCCGATTCCTTTTACGTGGATCTCTGATGGATTGAAAACTCACAATTACATGCTGGTGCGGTGAGGAGCAACTGTGGATTTATTGCAAATGTGGAAATTGAGTCAACATCGAATTGTTTCCGCGTCATAAGTAGACAAGTCGTAGCCGCAGCATAGGCGAATAACAAACGAAAGTCAATGCATGTCAAAGCCTGAAATCATTCGATGAACATACAGTCCCCATAAGAGAAGAACCTGTACCGGGAATTCACGGCATATCTATACGCCTTGAGGATGGTTTTGCGTCCGGCGAAGGCTGAGACCAGCATGAGCAGTGTGGATTGGGGCAGATGGAAATTGGTCAGCAGGGCGCCGATGACCCGGAAGCGGAAGCCGGGATAGATGAAGATATCGGCTTCAGCGGAGCCGGGAGAGATGCGTCCTGCAGAATCCTGGGATGCGGCATATTCGAGAGTCCGGACAGTCGTGGTCCCTACGGCAACAATGCGGCGGTTCTCGGCAAGAGCACGGTTGATCTTCCCGGCAGTCTCCGGAGAGATGGTGAAACGCTCGCGGTGTATCTTGTGCTGTTCAATGTTTTCCACGCGCACCGGCTGGAAGGTGCCCAGGCCCACATGCAAGGTGATTTCCGCGATATCGATGCCGTGCTGGCGGATGCGGGCGAGAATTTCCGGAGTGAAATGCAGGCCGGCAGTAGGGGCGGCCACACTGCCCTGTTGCTGCGCATAGACAGTTTGATAGCGTTCGCGATCTTCGGCGCGGTCGGCGCGGCTGATATAGGGCGGCAACGGCACATGTCCGATGCGCTCCACCACAGCAAAGAAGTCATCTATCGGGTGGAACCGCAGTGTCCGCTCACCAAATTCGCCACGTCCGGTGACTTCAGCCTGGAGTTCAGGCATTGCCTCCTGGCCAAAATAAATCCTCTCGCCAACGCCAATCTTGCGGCCGGGACGCACCAGCGCCTGCCACTCCCACTGACCGAGTTGCCGGGTAAGAAGAACTTCTACTTGTCCCTGAAGGAAATCGCGGGAGGCTGGATTCCTGGGACTGACCGGCTGAGAATGCAATCCTGCGCGGCGGCCAAACAGGCGGGCAGGAAAGACGCGGCTGTTATTGACCACCAGCAGATCGTCTGGGCGAAGCAGATCGGGGAACTCGACGAAGTGGCGATCCTGATATTCCCCGGTTGCCCGGCTCAGATGCAGCATGCGCGAGGCGCTGCGGTTGGGCAGCGGCTCCTGCGCAATCAGCTCCCCGGGAAGATGAAAGTCAAAATCAGAAATCAGCACTGAACTGGATTATATGAGTACCTACTACCGGTTCAATGCTTCTGCTGAGACACACATCCGATCATCGAATTCGCTCTTTCAGGTTTCCGGCACGCGCCGATGCTGCGTGTGTTGGGATATCAGGCAGACATCCGTTGCGGCTCAAATCCCATTTCCGTGAGCAGGTCCTGGGAAATGAGTTTTCCATGTTCAAAGGTGACGCAGATCAGGCGTGTACGCGCGGAGTGGTTTCTGGCCATGATGGCGGCCAGGGTGAGATCTTCGAAGCAGCCCAGCATGTCCCATTTGTTGCTGCCGCTCTGGACCCAGATTTCATACTGTTCTTGACGGATCATAGGGAGTTTCCTTTGCAGCAGGATTGTGCCAAATCTAGGCCCGGCAAAGAAGATTACGGAGGGACACAGGCGCAGCGCAGCCCCCCGGACATGCCGATGTGTTCGAGGGTAATCCGCTGCGCTCCTAACTAATCTGATTCCTAAAGACTTATCCCCGCAGCCGGGGGTGGCCAATGTCACTTACTTTGCACATTCGAGCATGAATTTAAGAGAATTTTCGCATGGGCGGGCGGCAGCGGGGCAGATTCCTCCGCCCTACTCACGCGCTGAAGAAAACGCGCGTGAGCTTAACGGGCGTTCGGAATGACATCTCTCATTGGGATACAGCATGGTGTCCCTAAAGTAAGTGGCATTAGCCGGGGGCGGCTGCGCTCCATACAGTTCTTTTTTGTTATCTGCTCGCATGCCGTGGTTGGGTTTCCGCCGGGCTTGCATCCATGCCGGTCCAACCCTTCTTCTCGCCCTGGGTCTGCTCGTCCAGCCACTTCTTAAGGGGCGCAAAATAGTCGAGAATGGCGGTGGCATCCATCTGCCGCTGGCCGCTGATGGCCTCCAGGGCATCCGGCCACGGACGGCTCTTGCCCATGGTGAGCATCCTGGTCAGCCGCTCCGCCGCAGCCTGGTTCTTATAAATGGAGCAGCGGTGCAGCGGGCCTTTGATTCCAGCCGCCTCGCACAGGGCGCGGTGGAACTGGAACTGGAGAATGCGCGCCAGGAAATAGCGTGTGTAAGGAACATTGGCGGCCACGTGATATTTAGCGCCAGGATCGAAATCTGCCTCGGTGCGTTCAACCGGCGGCGCAATACCCTGATATTTGGCGCGCAGCTCCCACCATGCCTTGTTGTACTGCTCAGGGGTGATCTCGCCCGAAAATACCTTCCAGCGCCATTGATCGATGAGCAGCCCGAATGGCAGGAAGGCGATCTTGTCCAGGGCCATTTTGAGGAGGTAGCCGGTATCGGCGCTCTCCGGCGGGACAGTCTGCAGCAGTCCAACTTCCTTCAGGTATTCCGGTGTGACGGAGAGAGCAATGGTGTCGCCCACAGCTTCGTGAAACCCGTCATTCGCGCTGTCCTGGAACAGGTAGGGCTGGTTCTTGTACGCGCGCTGGTAGAAGTTATGGCCCAGCTCATGATGGATGGTGACAAAGTCTTCATCGCGGATCTGAATGCACATCTTCAGCCGGACATCCTCCTGAGTATCGATGTCCCAGGCGCTGGCGTGGCAGACCACGTCGCGGTCACGCGGCTTGACGAACAGCGAGCGCTCCCAGAAGGTTTCTGGCGCAGGTGAAAAGCCCAGTGACTTGAAGAAGTTTTCACCGTAGTGCACCATGCCCAGCTCATCTACCTTGTGATCTTTCAGGAGTTGAGTGAGGTCATAGCCCTGGGTGGCATTGGCGGGTGCTACGATCGGGTAGATATTGCCCCACTCCTGCGACCACATGTTGCCGAGCAGGTGCGCGGGAATCAGCCCATCCGGACGGTCGGCAATCTTTCCATATTTCTGAATGAGCTGCTTGCGCACGTAAGCGTGCAGCGAGATATACAAGGGCTCGACCTGGCGCCAGAGCCGCTCCAGTTCGGCGCTGAACTCATCCGGCGTCATGTCATAGTTGGAGCGCCACATAGCTCCGGTGTCCTTGAACCCAAGATCCGCCGCACCTCTATTCGACAGCTCGACAAAACGCGCATAGCGTTTACGCATGGGAGCGGAAATCTTGTGCCAGCCTGTCCAGGCGTCCAGCAGTTCGTCGGGATTGGTGCTGTTGGCCAGGATGAGTTCAAGATCGTTCAATGACAGGCACTTCTGCCGGCCATTTGCATCCGGCTTGCAGTACTTGCCTTTGCCGTAGTCGCCATCGAGCGAAGAGGCAATCTGGGTGAGTTCGGCGCGCTCCTGGTCATTGTTGGGCGCAGGAGCCACCAGCGAGAGCTTCAGCAGTTTGAATTTGCGGGCCAGCTCAGCCGGCATCTTCAGCCCGTCGAAGCGGCGGGTACCGAGGGCCAGTTGTGTAGTGAGGGCCGTAAGCTTTTCCTGGGCCTGCGCGTTGAGTATCTCAGTATCGTCAGTGATGAAGTTCTCCTGGACCCAATTGGCGCGTGAGGCGCGAATATTCGCGTCTTCGAGCTGTGCTTCTGCTTTCTTCATGAAAGCTTCAGCTTCAGCCACCGTAGCCTTGCCTCTGGCTGCCGCCTTCGGCCTGGCTGCTGTAGAACTGCTCTGGGAAAAAGCGGGCAACGCAAATGACAGACACAATGCGGTGGCCAGCATTGCGAGAGAGAATTTCCGAACCATTGGGCCTCCGGAAGCGGATAGGAACAGGTAAGACTATTCTCTTGCGGGGAAAGTTGGCAAATGGAAATCAACGCCTGCGACACCATTGTGATTCGGATGTCACGATTACTTCTTCGGTTCGAAAACGCTGGTAATCACGATGGCGCCTTTATCGGTTTCCAGGTGCGCTGAAGACTGTTTGGGAACGAGAAAAGGCTCTTTGTCCCCGGGCAGGGTGACACTCTGAAACTCTATTTCCACGCGATAGCGCTGCAGCATGCACCGGCCGAAAGGGCTGATCTTTACCGGAGCGGGCAATCCGGCAACATCAAAAGCAAACTTGTGGAAACTCAGGTCGTTGTGTACCGCAAAGCTGCTCGTGCCGCAGACCTCGTCGGGCAAATAAAAAAGTACCTTTCCAGTCATCGTAAGCGCCGGACAGGGTTTACTCGAAGTCAACTGGGCGTTCAGCAGACTGGCCGCAGGGTCAGTGGGTTGGGCTGCAAAGACATATCCGCTGGGATCAGCGGACAGCACTATGCCAGGCAGCATGGTCCAGAAAGCATTGCCGGCAGAAATCTTGAACATCTTTGCGCCCCGCAGGAATTCAGCGGTATCGCGAAAGTAGCGCCTGGCCGCTCCCACGAGTTGATCCAACGTGAGCGCCGCCTCAGGGGCAGCCTGCTGGCCGTACGCATCCGCACACGGAGACATCAAAGCCAGCAAAACTGCCGTGCACCCAATGATTCTGTGAATATATGCCATACCAGGGTTCTCCTCGCCAACCAGCAGCCCGGACATTATTCCATGACTTAGCGATTAAGATTTGCAAAGAGATGCTTGATCTTGTGAACTTCTGTAGGCTGGTCGATCTTCAACCATCTTTTTCAGAGCGGGTAGCGCCTAGTTCGGCAAGGATGTCCTGCTCGATCATCTTTCTACCTTCATAGACAGCATGGACCAGACGCATTTTGTTGGAACGGGTGCGAGCCATGGCAGAGGCCAATTCGAAATCGTGGAAGCTGGCAAGCATTTCCCACTTGTCGCCGGTCTGCGTCCACACTTCAAATTGCTCCCAACGGGCCATCTATCTAGTTTCTCATAAGCACTCAGCCTTTGAGCAGATTGGGTAAATGGGTAAATTGGTAAGTTGAAGATACGAGATACAGGGTTTCATTTACCCATTCACTAAATTACCCATTACCCAATTCCGATGACCTGATCTTCAGATCACCCGATCACCAGCTCGATTTAGTTGACGGTTGGCTCTGCTGATCCGGCTTGCAACTCCGCAACGCGCTCGAATACAGCTTTCACTACGCGGTCACAGCGTACAGCGTGGAACTGGTAAAGATCGGTGGCGCGGCCCTGGGCCCGTTGCAGCAGTTCTTTGCGCAACATGGCGTGGGCGCGGTGCAGGCGGGTTTTCACTACGCCTTCGTTTACGCCCAGAGTCTCGGCGGTGTCGGCGACGCTCATCTCCTCGACTTCCCGCAGTACAACGACGGTGCGGTAAGCTTCGGGCAGGGCTTCGATAGCTTCTTCCAGCAGTTGGCGCGCCTGTGTCTGGGCCGTATTCGCCTCGGGGCTGGGAGCAGACGATTTGAGGATGGACATGGAATCTCCATTCACCGCCAGGGCGTCAAGTTCGTCGAGTCGTTCACGACGGCGCTTTCGGGCCAGGGCCTCATGGACGGCGATACGCGTAAGCCACGTGGCAAATGCGGCCTTCCCGGCAAACTGGTCGAGATGCTGGTAGGCGCGCACGTAGGCGTCCTGCATCACGTCTTCAGCTTCACCGTCATTCCGCAGGATCACGCGCGCAACCCGGTACAGGCGCTGGTTGTAACGCCGCATCAGGATCTCAAACATTGCCGTTTCCCCAGCCAGGACGCGTCTTACAACTTCTTCATCCTGAAGTTCCTGGGCACCGGGCTGGATCGCCGGGATGGTAGCCACGCGTATTACCTCCGTCAAATAAATAGAGATTGTTTTGTGCTGGAAGTTACAATTTTAGCTGTTCACTGGAGCGTAAATGGCGCGAATCGTTCTCATTCTTGTCTTAGTCCTGTCCGGCTTTTCTTACCAGAATGAATATTTCCGCTCTGAGAAGAGCGTGACCGATGCTAACCTGCGTGGAATCAGCACTGTATCTGACAAGGTGATCTGGCTCAGCGGAACCAAAGGCACGGTGCTGCGCACCTTGGAATATGGCATTTCCTGGCAAAAGCTGCCAGTTCCCGGCGCTGAAAACCTCGACTTCCGTGATATCCAGGCCTTTGACGATAAGACGGCCTTTATTCTGGCTGCCGGTCCCGGCGAGCAGTCCCGCATCTACAAGACTGAGGATGGCGGCGAGCACTGGCAGCTTCAGTTCACCAACCCGGAGCCCAAAGCTTTTTACGACTGCATGGCCTTTTGGGATCGCAACCACGGTATCGCGATCAGTGATGCTGTAGACGGCAAGTTCGTTCTGCTGAGCACCTCTGATGGCAGAACCTGGGTGCCCTTGCATCCGCGCACTCTGCCAGCAGCGCTGCCCAATGAAGGTGCCTTTGCCGCCAGCGGCACCTGCCTTGTCACCTTCGGCAAGCGCGATGCCTGGTTTGCCACCGGAGGGCCAGCAGCACGGGTCTTTCACTCCTCCGACCGGGGCGAGACCTGGACGGTCGCCAACACTCCCATTCTCAGCGGAGAGGCATCTCAAGGGATATTCTCGGTTCTTTTCTGGAGCGCGAAAGACGGTGTAATCGTGGGCGGCGATTACAAGAAGCCCGATCTGGCAGAGAAAAATGCCGCAGTTACGCACGATGGCGGAAAGACCTGGACCCTGGCCAGCAAACCGCCTTCAGGCTATCGCTCAGCCGTAGCCCGGGATACTTACCCTTCACCGCCGGTATTGGTTGCGGTAGGCATCAACGGCGCAGATGCCTCTTACGACGGCGGCAAAATATGGTCGTCCATCGCCCGTGAGGAATACAACGCCATTAGTTTTGGCCCGAGTACTGGATGGCTGGTTGGCCCCCAGGGCCGCATGACATCCCGTCACAGACGACTGAAGAGATGATGACAATCCGAGTTCCTCTGTGCTCTCTGCGGCCTCTGCGGTTAATTTTTTAGCTTATGGCTCGAAGAACCCGTCAATCCCCGCCATCACTGTTGGTGATCATCGTCATTTGCCTGATCATTGCGGTGCTTCTTTACCGCAACATGCAGCGCACACGCACGCACACTCCAGAAATCCATTGCGGTGAGCACTGCGGCACCGAACGCTGGCAGATCAAGACAGCCTCTGATGCGGAAGCGGCGAGCATCAACCCGGCGCCGCAGTCCAGCAGCATTGCCGAGTTGGCCAGTCTTCCGGCGCCACGGGAGTCGGGCGATACCCGCTCTGAAGCTGAAACCCACATCTACTCGGTGGAAGCCATTCTGCTGGGCTGGAAGGCGGAAACCGGAGAACACGGTGACCGCGACTACCACCTGGTGCTGGCCGATCCTGATGATCCCAATCGCACCATGATTGCCGAGGTGCCTTCCGGCGATTGCGCCAATGCCTGCTCGTCATCTCACTTGCAGCAGTTTCTGCAGACGCGCCAGATCCTGCTCAGCCACTTCCCTGAGCCGCATGCGCAGTTTCGCTACTTCACTCCGGCGTGGAGGGTACGGGTGGAAGGCATGGGCTTCTTCGATATGTTTCACCGGCAAAAGGGAGTGGCTGAAAATTGTATTGAACTGCATCCAGTAGTGAAGATCGAGTTTCTGCGCGAACTTGAGCCGCAGGAGTCGCCGCCTCACCGCACCAGCGAATCAGGGGAGCACCATTGCACCCATATTGAGCGCTCCAGCGGCAGCGAAGATGAATAGGCCGGAGGTATGATAAGAGCATGGCAAGCACTGCACCAGCATTAGTGGAGATCGCACACATCGAGCCGCAGCGCACCCGCTGGTATTGTGATCAACTGGAGCGCGGCAAGGTACTGTTCTTCCGTGGAATCCCCTTTGATTTTCCGCAGGATGACCGCGACTTCCTGCTCTCACAAAAGCAGACAGGCTCGCGTTTTCATAAGAACATCTCGTACCGCCCGACCAAAGACATTCTGAAAGGCGTCTCCTCGGACTCGCCGGATCGCGAGCGGCTGCAGCGCGTGATGCAGCATTTCTCGCTCGAAGTGACGCGTTTTGTCTCCCGGCTGCTGGCCCCTTATGCAGGCAAGTTGAAGCTCGATTTCGCCAGCTTCCGCCCGCTGGAAGAAGAAGGCCGCGATTTGCCGCTGCACAAGCGCAACGACCTTCTGCATGTGGATGCTTTTCCCACGCGTCCCACGCGCGGCGGACGCATCCTGCGCTTTTTTGTGAATATCAACCCTGAGGCCGGACGGGTGTGGAACATCGGCGAACCCTTTGATGTCCTGCTGCCCCGCTTGACGAAGGCACAAACCATCTCTCCGCCCCTGCGCGGCGCTGTCACCCGCAGCCTTGCCCATCTGGCCAGCAGTATGGGCCTGCCGGTGGCTGACCGCTCCCGCTATGACGAATACATGCTCTATCTCCATGACTGGCTGAAAGAGAACAGTGATTTCCAGCAGAATTCGCCCAAGCAGGAGATGGTCTTTCCTCCGGGCTGTACCTGGATGGTTTACACGGATGGCGTGCCGCATGCCGTGCTCTCCGGACGTTATGCCATGGAACAGACATTCATCATTCCTCCGGAGGCATTCGTCACACCCGAGGTGGCTCCAATTCGCGTGCTGGAGACCGTGACCGGCATGCCCATGGTGAATTAAAAACCAGGTTGAAGAATGACAGTCGAAGAATTGAAATCTCTCGTCCATGAAGCTGCAGGCACGCAAGAAGACCCTCTTGCTTTGCTCAACCTCTTCCATAAACTGGGCCCTGACGTGGAAGTCGACGGAGCCACGCTGCGCGAAGCCCTGAATGGCACCAGCCTCGAACCGCCCGATGAAACCAGCCGCAAAGCCCTTGACAACGTGGTGAAGGTCACGAAGAAAGACGATACCGTGGTCGTCGAGAATAAGCAGCGTTTCAAAGGCGAGCTTCAGGGGATGAAGGTGGAGCTTTCCAAATTGATTCGCTTCAAAGTTGGTATGGACAAATCCCTGCCCACCGTTTCGCGGCTCAGAGGCGTCCGGGTCGATAGCGGCAAATTGGGAATGGTAGAACCATCCCGCATCCAGATCGACAAGAACGCCAAAGGCGAGCAGATACTGCGCGTGGCCGCAAATAAAGGCATTTTGCCGTTGCCAATCGTGGAACTGCCGCTGCCGAAAGCGCGCTCCGCGTGAAACTTATAACCGCAAAGGACACAGCGTGGCGAGCCACAACCAAACGGCTTTAACCGCAGAGAACGCAGAGAGCGCAGAGGAAGGCAAGTAAGCCGCGAATGACGAGAACTGCGCGAATCTCGCGAATCAGAAATGGGATTAGCATTTAGCTGCCCAAGCAGAATTCTTCGCGGCTTGACCCACAAAACTTTCTGTGGTTTCCTCTGCGTCCTTTGTCGCAGATGATCGAATAAAATTTGCGCGAGAAAGCACGATTTCAAAGCACCTTGCGGTGCGAAGGCGCAAAGGCCCCCATCGCTCTATCAGGGCCTATCAGCGTTAATCAGTGCCATCTGCGTCATCAGGCGGTAAATTTTCGGTTACGTAGCACTGTCCAGCTTCTTCTTCAGCAGTTCATTCACCAGCCCCGGACTGGCCTGTCCCTTTGAGGCCTTCATCACCTGTCCCACGAAGAAGCCGATCACGGTTGTCTTGCCGCCGCGATACTGCTCTACCTGCCTGGGATTGGCGGCAATGATTTCATCGATGATCTTTTCGAGGGCAGCGCTGTCGGTAATCTGTTGCGGTTTTTCTCGCTCATAGACTGCGGAGAAATCCTCGCCGTTTTCAAAAGCCTTGTCGTAGAGGTCTTTCAGAATCTTGCTGGAGATGGTATTCGATTCCAGCAGGTCGGCGGACATGGCCACACCCTTCATCGAGATGGGCGACTTCTCAATCTCCAGCCCCTTGGCTTTCAGACGTCCCATGAGTTCGCCCTGCACCAGGTTGGCGACCCGCTTGGGACTCTTGGCCGCCCTGGCTGCTTCTTCAAACTGATCAGCCAGGGTCTTGTTTACGGTGAGCACCTGGGCGTCATACTCCGTAATTCCATACTCACTTACCATGCGCTTGCGCCGGGCCTCGGGCAATTCCGGCAGCATGCCGCGAATCTCTTCCTGCCACTTTGCATCCACCACTAATGGCAGCAGGTCCGGTTCGGGGAAATAGCGGTAATCGTGCGCCTGCTCTTTGGAGCGCATGCCATAGGTACGGCCTTCATGGGAGTTGTAAAGCCGGGTCTCCTGCTGGATGCGTCCTCCGCCCTCCAGCACCTCGATGTGCCGCTCGATTTCGTATTCCAGCGCCTCGCGGATGAAGCGGAAGGAATTCACATTCTTGATTTCCGTCTTGGTGCCGAATTTCTCCTGCCCACGAGAACGCACGCTCACGTTGGCGTCGCAGCGCAACGAGCCTTCTTCCATGTTGCAGTCGCTCACACCCGTATAAAGGATGATCTCTTTCAACCGCGTGAGATATTCGTAAGCTTCATCGGGTGAGCGCATGTCCGGCTCGCTCACGATCTCGCTCAGCGGCACTCCGGTGCGGTTCAGGTCAATGTAGCTGCTTCTGGAATCAGGAAAACCTTCATGCATGCTCTTACCCGCATCTTCTTCGAGGTGCAGCCGCGTAATGCCGATGCGCCTGGTTCCGCTGCCTGAAGGTATCTCGATGTATCCATGCTCAGCCAGCGGCTTGTCGTACTGGGAAATCTGGTATCCCTTGGGCAGGTCCGGGTAAAAATAGTTCTTGCGCGCAAAGATCGATGTCTCGCGAATCTGGCAGTTCAGTGCCATGGCTGCCAGGGTCGCAAACTCAACGGCCTTCTTGTTCAAGACCGGCAGCGCGCCCGGCAATCCCAGACATACCGGACAGACGTTGGTATTGGGCGGCGCGCCGAACCGGGTGGAGCATCCGCAGAAAATCTTGGTCGCCGCAAGAAGCTGGACGTGGACTTCCAGCCCGATCACAGGCTCGTATTTTTCGCGAATTCCCGGCGGAAGCTGCGTGAGCGTTGCCATGCAGAAATTATAGTGAAACCGCTGTTATTTGCCCGGCTGATAGCTCAGGTATTTTTCCAGCGGAATATCGAAGTAGAAGAGTTCTTTTCCCCCAACCTTCAGGCCGGTGAAAAGGATGTGCGCGCCCGCCTCCGGCGTCGAAAGCCCGGTCACGTCAAAGAAAAGAAATCCGCTGCGCAAGCTATGTCCGTCTACCGGGGTGAGCAGAAGCTGTGCGTCCTGGGTTTCAGTGATCGACTCCCTGGTTTCTTTGCTTACCGGAGATTTGTCGCGCTTGGGAAGCGGCAGGGGCAGCTTGACTCCGCCGCGCTGGTCGGGCCGCGAATCGGCCTTCATAAGCTTGCGGTAGATATCGTCACTGGTAAGCGGCTCCAGCTTATCGCGCTGCACGGTGATGAACTCTATTTTCAGATCGTTGAGCATCAGGTAGCCGTCGGCATCATTGGAGATGATCACCCGCACCGGCAGCAGCCCTTTCTGCTGGTAGTTGACCTTGAAGACTTTGGCCTTGTCGGGCATATCAAAGGGATCGACGGCGATGCTGACCTTCTCATCATCATGGGCTTCATGCGCAGGATAGGTCTTGGCATGCGTGGCCGCAGGCATGGGAACCGGCTTATTGTCAGCCCAGACAACCAGGATGGCGATCAGCAGGAACGCAGTGAGGCGGCGAGAAAACTTCACCCGTCGATTATCCCGCCGGAACAGGGTTTTCACAACTCCATGTGGGGCGCATAAAATGTACATTCCTTCATGTATATCGTTTACAGCCTGCTGCTGGTATGCCTCCTGCTGCTTTCGTCTCCGTGGTGGATCTTGCAGATTTTGCGCCAGGGGAAATATCGCGCCGGCCTGCGCGAGCGGCTGGGATTCGTGCCCAAACGCCTCAGTCAGGCAACGAAAGGCGGAATCTGGATTCACGCGGTCTCCGTAGGCGAGGTGCTGGCCATCGGCAATCTGGTACGCGAGCTTCGGCAGTATCCGGTGTGTGTTTCAACGACCACCCAGACTGGACAGGAGCAGGCCCGCAACCGCTTCGGAGCAGACAAAAGTTTTTTTCTGCCCATTGATATGGGCTTTGCGGTGCGCCCATTTCTCAACGCATTGCAGCCGCGCCTGCTGGTGCTGGCCGAGACCGAGTTCTGGCCGAACCTGCTGCATCTGGCCAGGAAACGCGGTGTAAGGATTGCGGTCGTGAATGCCCGCATCTCTGACCGCTCCTTTCCGCGCTATCGCAGATTTCGCTGGTTCTTCCAGCGTGTGCTGCAAAATATCGATCTATTTCTGGTGCAGACGAAAGAGGATGGCATCAGGCTGCTAGCCATAGGCGCTCCGCGCGAACGCATTCAGGTAAGCGGCAATCTGAAGTTTGATATACGCCCCGCAACGGATAGTGCAATCGTCGATGATTTGCGCCAGGCACTGGCCAAAGATTCTCGTGTCATCGTCTGCGGCAGCACCACCGAGGGTGAAGAAGAGATCCTGCTGCAGGGTTTCAGGGATGTCCTGCGGCAGCATCCTTCGGCGGTCATGGTGCTGGCGCCGCGCCATCCCGAGCGCTTCGATAAAGTTGCGAATCTTATCTCGACTACGGAGATCGGGCTGGTGCGCCGCAGCTCCTGGGCGGCCTCCTGCCCCATTTCCGGCGGCGTCTTCCTTCTGGATAGCGTGGGCGAACTGGCTTCGATCTATGCTCTGGCTGATCTCGCCTTTGTTGGCGGAAGCCTGGTTCCTGTTGGCGGCCACAACATTCTCGAACCGGCGCAGTACGGAGTTGCAGTCCTCACCGGCCCGTATACATTTAACTTTCGCGAGATCGTGCGCATTTTCGAGCAAGGCGGAGGGCTGAAGGTAGTCACCGAACAACAACTCTCGCAGGAACTGCTGCGCCTGTTGCAGGACCGCGAAGCACGCACGCTGCTGGGCAATCGCGCCAAACAACTGTTCCTGCAAAATACCGGCGCAACCCCCAAGACCATGAAGGCGCTGCAGGATTTGTTGGCCGGAGAACGGGCACAGTGAATCCGCTCTCTTCCATCTTCGGCAGCATTGTCGCGTTACGGAATGAACTCTATGACCGGCAGATCTTCAATGTTCACAGGCTCACGCGTCCTGTGGTAAGCATCGGCAACATCTCCGTAGGAGGCAGCGGCAAGACTCCCTTCACCATTGCC
The DNA here is from genome assembly GCA_003223515.1 of Candidatus Angelobacter sp. Gp1-AA117. Classification (GTDB taxonomy): domain Bacteria; phylum Acidobacteriota; class Terriglobia; order Terriglobales; family Acidobacteriaceae; genus Angelobacter. The sequence continues at coordinate 15,016 of QHVI01000039.1, read as the reverse complement.
CTGGGCAAGCTGCTCAAGCAGCGTGGCATTACCTTTGATGTGATCTCGCGTGGTTACAAGAGAAATTCTTCAGAAATCGCCGCGGTCGATCCAGGCGGCACTCCGGAGCAATTTGGCGACGAGCCTCTGCTGATGGCCCGCAAGCTGCAGGTTCCGGTGATCGTCGGCGCCGACCGCTACCAGGCAGGCTTGTTTGCCGAAAAACAATTTCCTGATACGAAACTCCATTTGCTGGATGATGGCTTTCAGCACCGGCGTTTGCATCGCGACTTCGACATCGTCATGCTGCCTGCTGCTGATCTGCAAGACACGCTGCTGCCGGTGGGCAGGCTGCGTGAGCCGCTCTCCGCACTGGAGCGCGCCGACGCCCTGGTGCTCGCCCCGGAGGTCAAGTCGCCTCATCCGGCAAAAACAGTGTGGCGAGTGCGGCGCAAACTCAATGCAGAAACAAAGCTGCCGCAGCGGCTGGTAGCTTTCTGCGGCATTGCCCGTCCGCAGCAGTTCTTTGATTCCTTGAGGCAAGCCGGAGCAGAGCTGGTGGAGACTGCTGTTTTTCCCGATCATCACCGCTATTCCCAGCGTGATATAGATCGTTTGTTGCAGCTTCAGGAAAAAACCAGGGCAGAAGGATTTGCCACTACCGAAAAAGACGCAATCAATCTCGGCAACCTGCGCCTTCCGGAAACCAAGATCGTCGCGCTGGAACTGGAGCTGGAAAACCCTGATGATGCCGTCAATACCCTGCTGAGCACGCTGGAAGGGCGCTGCCAGTGCCGATTTTAGAGAAAGCTCTGCTTGTTTCTACAGCGTGGATTCCGATTGTTCTATAGTAGAAAGGAAAGGGTGATGAGCCCTCTCGTGAGACAATTTGCCATAGCCTATGCAAAGGGCTCCAAAAGCGTCTGACCGGCTGGTCAAGATTATCGATGAGTTCCCCAAGCTCAGCATCACTGTGCTTGGCGACCTGATTGCCGACGAATTCATCTACGGCGAAATTTCGCGCGTCTCGCGCGAAGCGCCGGTATTGATTCTGCGTCACCGGGACCGCACGGTAGTGCCCGGCGGTGCGGGCAATGCCATCTATAACCTTGCCGACCTGGGCGTAAACGTGCTGCCGGTAGGCGTAATCGGTGATGATGAGCCCGGACGACTGCTCTTGCAGGCGTTCCGCAGGAAGCGCATCTCGGTGAGCGGAATTCGCCGGATCAAGGGCCGCAACACCATCACCAAGACGCGGGTACTCGCAGGCACCACCCACTCCGCGCGCCAGCAGGTGATTCGCGTGGATCGCGAGCCAGAAGAAGCTCTCGACCGCGCCTCAATCCACGAGTTGATCTATGAAACGCGGGGTTACATTCACGCTTCGGATGCTTTGCTGATTTCAGATTATGGCTATGGTGCGGCCACCCCGCAGATTTACAGCAACGTGCGCTCCAAGGCGGCGCTCAACGGTATTCCTGTCACCGTGGATTCGCGCTATCGCACCTTGGATTATGCAGGCGTAACCGCTGCTACACCGAACGAGCCGGAACTGGAAGAGGCGCTGCGCATCCGCATCGGCAATGACGATGACACGCTGGTGAAAGCCGGCAACGCCATACTTCAGCGGATGAAATTACAGTCTCTGCTGGTTACGCGCGGCAAAGACGGCATGGTTGTCTTTCCCAAGTCGAAAAAGCCGGTCTTTATCCCAATCTACGGCCCTGATGAAGTGGCGGACGTAACCGGCGCCGGTGACACCGTAATCGCCACTTACACGGCCGCTCTCGCTGCCGGAGCAGATGCGGAATCTGCGGCGCGTCTTGCCAACTACGCTGGAGGCATCGTAGTGATGAAGCGCGGCACCGCCACCGTGACCCGCGATGAACTGCTGCGGGCGGTGATGGAGAGCTGAGTCGTTACGCAGGCGATGGCGAGAACTTTGTCCCCGTTGCAGTAGTCTCGATTACCGAAACGTTTACGGTAAAGGTGAAAGTGAATCCCGCTATTTCCAAGATACTCAATCAGAATGAACTGGCGCAGCAGGTAAAACAGTGGCGCGCTGCCGGAGAAAAGATCATCTTTACCAATGGATGTTTTGATCTGCTGCATGTAGGACACGTCCGCTATCTGCGCGGCGCGAAGCAACTTGGCGGGAAGCTGGTGGTGGGCGTGAATTCTGATGCCAGCGCCCGCTCTCTCAAGGGTGAAGGACGTCCGCGCATCCCCGCCAATGAGCGCGCCGAAATCCTGGCCGCTTTCCAGGATGTGGATGCCGTGACCATCTTCGATTCGCTCGACGTGCGCGAACTCATTCGCCTGCTCCGCCCTGACGTTCACGCGAAAGGCACCGATTACACGGCTGAGAGTGTCCCTGAGCGCGACGAGGTGCTTGCTTATGGCGGGCGCGTGGAGATCGTTGGCGATCCCAAGAATCATTCCACTACAGAATTGCTGAGACAGGGAGAATGGCAAAAATCCTGATCGTGCGCCTGGGCGCCATGGGGGACATTCTTCATGCTCTGCCGGCAGTCACCGCCATCCGCGCTGCCCTGCCTGATGCCACGATCGGCTGGGTCATCGAAGAAAAATGGTCGGAGCTTCTGGCCGCCCGCGATCAGACCTGCGAACCGAATACAGTTTGCCAACAGCGTCCGGTCGTGAACCTTCTTCACACCGTGAACACCAGAGGATGGCGCAGCAGCTTCTACCAGCGCGCGACCGTGGCGGAGGCGCTCGGGTCCGTGCAGGCTGTGCGCGCTATGCATTACGATCTGGCCATTGATTTTCAGGGAGCGGTAAAGTCAGCCTTGCCTGCTTCCTTCAGCGGCGCGAAAGTTAAGGCGGGCTTCATCGATCCCCGCGAAGCAGCAGCGCGTTTTTTTTATTCTTCCAGGTTCTCGCGCCTGGGTGAGCATGTGATCGAGCAAAACAAGGGACTGGCGGAACAGACGTTGAAGAAGCACCTCGGCGTGCCGGAACTCTCGCTGGTTGCGCCGCAGCTTCCTTACGATGCTGCCGCCGAGGCCTGGGCTGAAGCTGAGATCAGGCATCTGGGCATTGCCGGTTTTGCCATCATGAATCCGGGCGCAGGATGGGGCGCAAAGCAATGGCCGGTAGAGCGCTACGGAGAAGTAGCCAGAGCCCTCGCCGTTCACGGCCTGAAAACCCTGGTGAACAGCGGCCCTGGAGAAGAAGAGCTGGCCCAGCGACTCATTCAGGCCAGCGGCGGAAACGCTTTTGCAATCCGCGGCACCGTGGGCCAGCTGATTGCGCTCACCCGCCGTGCGCGCCTCTTCATTGGCGGCGATACCGGCCCCCTGCATCTGGCCGCCGCGCTCGACATTCCTGTGGTCGCAATCTTTGGCCCCACTGATCCTGCGCGCACCGGTCCGTTTGGAACCAGGGCAGTGCCGCTCCGCCATCCTGACAGCCAGACGACGTTTTCTCATCATCGCGCCCCGGAAGAAGGCCTGCTCAAGATCACAGTAGAAGAAACCATCGCCGCCGCCCGCTGGCTGCTGGGAGGAAGCTGATGCCCAGTTGGTCCCGCATTGCCACCCGCTTCCGTGTGCCCCTGGGATTTCTCTTTGCAGCGGCTTACCTGTGGTTCGCTCATCCTGGGTGGCTGGTGATCGAAATCGGGTTTGTCTTTGTTGCGCTGGGGCTGCTCATGCGCGCTGCCGCCTCTGGACACATCCGCAAAAACGCCCAGCTCGCCACTACCGGCCCTTATGCATACACGCGCAACCCGCTGTATCTCGGCTCCATCCTGATTGCCGTAGGTTTCATCATTGCATCGCGCAACCTGTGGATCGCTGTGGCCACCATGATCATGTTCCTGGCCATCTACCTGCCCGTCATCCGAGCAGAAGAAACCTATTTGCGCTCGGCATTTCCTGAATACGCCGGTTATGCAGAGCACGTGCCCCGGCTCCTGCCCCGCCGCACTCCGTGGAAGGCCGGTACTGATGCTGGTTCTCCGGTATTCTCGGGAGAGCTTTACATGCGGCATCGCGAGTACAATGCTCTTATAGGCTCACTCTTGATGTTTGGCGTTCTGATTCTAAAGATGACCTGGTACAAGCATTGATCAGACTCCCTGTCGTATTGCTTTCATTCTTATTGCTTCTGCCGAACGGTGCTTTCCAGGCCCGGACAGCCGCACCGTCTTCCTCTGCGGCCGCACAGGCTCCGGCAACATTTCCTCCGCTGCCCAAGCCCGATCCTAATTACCATTTTCCTGTCGGACAGACATGGGTTTACGGCGCGGAATGGCGTGTCTTTAACGCCGGTATCGCTACGTTGCATATCGAGCAGTCCGGACAGGAGCAGCACGTCGTCGGGCTGGCCGATGCTTCAGGCGCGGTCGCCCTGCTCTACCACGTTCACGACCGTTTCGACTCCTACTTCAATCCGACTGATTCCTGCTCACGCGCGCTCAGCAAAAGGATCGAAGAAGGCCTGCGCCGCGTAAACGCCGACATAAAGTTCGACTACCAGCGCGGCAAGGCCGTGCTCGACCAGAAGAACCTCAAGAAGAATGACAGCAAGCACGCTGAAAATGACATCCCCGGTTGTGTCACCGATGTGATCTCCGCGATTTATTACGCAGGAGCGCTGCCGCTGCAGGTCGGCAAAACCTATTCGTTTCCACTGAATGACGGCGGAAAAACGGAGACTGTCGATCTGCATGTAGAAGCCAAAGAGCAGGTGAAGACGCCGGCCGGAACATTCAACGCCATCCGCGTGCAGCCGGAAGCCCAGCAAAGCCTGCTGAAAAACAAAGGCAGAATCTGGGTCTGGTACTCCGACGACGCCAACCGTATCCCTGTGCAGATGAAAGGCAAGATGTTCTGGGGAACCATTACGTTCAGGTTACAGAGGATCGAGAAAAAGTGAGGACCGCGAAGGATGCGCCAACGCATGGGAAGAGAAATGGGTAAATGGGTAAAATCAGGTTGGCGACACAAGCTTTAGCATTTCCTCTTCTCCAATCACCGCTACGCCCAGTTCTTTGGCCTTGTCGAGCTTGGAGCCGGGGTCAGCGCCCGCCACAACGTAATCGGTTTTCTTGCTGATTGACCCCACGACCTTGCCTCCGGCATCTTCAATCATCTGCTTGGCGGCATCGCGGGAGTAGTTCGGCAGTGTTCCCGTGAGGACAAAAGTTTTCCCGGCCAGGGCCGTGCCGCGTTCCTTTTTCTTGCCGGTAAAGTTCAGGTATTGGCGCAGGCGCTCTACCAGCTTGCGGTTCGCAGGCTCGGCAAAGAATTCGTGAATGCTCTCGGCGATACGGGGGCCAACTTCGTTCACCTCCTGCAATTCTTCCACGGATGCATTCATCAGCGCGTTCATGGAACCGAAGTGCTCAGCCAGAAACTCCGCTGTGCGTTCGCCTACAAAACGGATGCCCAGGCCATAGATCACGCGCTCCAGAGGCTGCTTGCGCGATTGTTCAATTTCGTTGAGCAGGTTCTGCGCTGATTTCTTACCAATCCGTTCCAGAGTTAGCAGCTTTTCCTCGGTGAGTTCATAGATATCGGCAATGTCTTTGACCAGTCCACGGTCGCAGAGCTGGTTTACCAGTGACTCGCCCATGCCTTCAATGTTCATCACCGAACGCGCGGCAAAATACAGGATGCTCTCGCGCAGCTTTGCCGGGCAGTTGGCATTCACGCAACGATGATCGGCCTCACCTTCGGCGCGCACTACGTGGCCATCGCATTCCGGGCAGCGCTCCGGAAAATGAAACTTTTTATGCCCGCGCGGCTGGTCCTCCATGACCTTCACGACTTTGGGGATCACGTCGCCGCCGCGCTCCACCATCACCCAGTCGCCGATTTTTACGCCCAGTCTCTCGATTTCATCTTCATTGTGCAGCGTTGCGCGGCTGACTGTGGTTCCTCCGATGGGAACCGGCTTGAGCCAGGCCACGGGAGTGAGTTTGCCGGTGCGGCCCACCTGTACCTTGATGTCTTCTACCTGGGTTACGCCGCTACGCGCCGCGTACTTGTAGGCAATAGCCCAGCGTGGCGCTTTTCCGGTAAACCCCAGCCGCTCCTGCAGGCGCGTGGAGTTAACCTTGATCACGATACCATCTATCTCATAGGGCAGCTTGTCACGCATCTGCTCACTCCTGGCGATAAAGGCCAGCAACTCATCTACGTTGTGGGCCAGCGTGTGATTGGGATTCACTTTGAATCCCATGGCTTTCAACGCAGCCAGCGCGTCTGAGTGTTTTTCCGGATAATAGCGGCCACCCACCAGCAGGAAGTAGGCATAGAAATCGAGGCGGCGCTGGGCCACGATGCTGGGCTCGAGCGTGCGGATGGTTCCAGCGGCGGCATTGCGCGGATTGGCGAACCTGGAGAGATTCTGCCGCTCGCGGTCTTCATTCATACGCTCAAAATCTTTTGCCGGGATAATGACTTCACCGCGCGCTTCAAAGTCCTGCGGTACCTCTGCTTTCTTGAGCACTGAAGCGGCAATCGAGAGCGGCACCGAGCGCATGGTGCGCACGTTCGAAGTAACGTCTTCTCCCACCGAGCCATCGCCGCGTGTTACGCCCTTCTCCAATTTGCCGCCGCGATAGGTAAGCGCCATTGACATGCCGTCAAGCTTGAACTCGCATACATAGTCAATCTTGTCGGTGCCCGCCAGTTCCCGCACGCGCCGCTCCCAGTCGCGCAGCTCCTGTTCGTTGTAAGCGTTGTCCAGAGAGAGCATGGGCCGCGAATGCTCGACCTTGAGAAAGCCTTCACGCGGCTTCCCGCCGACGCGTTGCGTAGGAGAATCAGGGGTGACCAGTTCCGCGTGCGCGGCTTCCAGCTTCTTGAGCTGCTGCATGAGGCGGTCGAATTCGGCGTCAGGGATCTCAGGGGCATCGAGCACATAGTAGAGGTGCTCGTGGCGGCGAATCTCATCGCGCAGTTTCTCAATATCGGCGGCAGTGTCGTGGGCTTTTGCGGGCATCAGGGAAATGGGTAATTTGGTAATTTTGTAAATGGGTAAATGAAATTCTATGCCGAATTAAGAAATGCTGTAAGGCACATTGGTGGAAGCCCCGGACTTTCAGTCCGGGGACGTGGGCTTTCAAGCCCACGTAGATGCACAAGGAATGAAGCGGCGCTTTAGCGCCGGTGGCACCGCAGCTACCCTGCACAATTGTTAAACATCGATCCAGCAATCGGCGTTTATCAGTCCAATCAGCGTAATCTGCGGTAAGGTTTTGGTTTTTGCTTTTCAAATCAGCAATTACAAATTACAAATGAGAGGTCTTGCACCGGGCAATCCTCATTTTCAATCCGTCCTCGGGGCGGCGCCGCGAGAAGCGCGCCGCCATCATGGCCCGCGTTACAGCCATCTTCCAGTCCGCCGGAATCCAGGTAGAAACCTGTGGCACTACTCACGCGGGCAGCGCCATTATCCAGACCCAGGAAGCCGTCGCTGCCGGTTTTGACACCATTGTGGCCTGCGGTGGGGACGGTACAGCCAATGAAGTCTTGAACGGTCTGATGCAGTGCAACGCCAGCGCCAGCCTGGGCGTGGTTCCGTTGGGCAGCGGTAATCTGCTGGCCACCGATCTGCTGCTGCCAAGAAATCCCGAGATGGCGGCCCAGCGGCTCTTGCAATACAAACCCTGCGAGCTCAATCCGGGAATGCTGGTGTGCCAGACCAAAGAAGGGCCGCAGCCGCGCTATTTCATTGTGGCCGCCGGAATCGGTTCCGACGCTGAATTGATGTACCGCACTGCCATAGAAGCCAAAGGACGCTATGGTATATATGCCTACTTCCTGGAGATGTTCCGCATGGCTATGCGCGGACGCTTCCACATGTTCCAGGTGGAGTGGCGCGACGATCAGGGCGGCCTGCATACCGCCGGAGTGGCTTCGATCATGGCCATACGGGCGGGCAAGTTTCCCGGCGTGCTCCAGCGGGTGCGCCTGGGTTCAGCGCTCAGGCGCAATGACTACCGTCTCATGATGTTCCAGACTGACAAGGTGCGCCACTTCCTGAATTATTTCGCCAGCGTCGCTACCGGAATGAACTGGCGTGTCCCGCTGGTGGAGCTGGCGTACTCTACCTGGTTCCGCTGCACGCCATTGCCGGGAAAAGATCCCAATGCCATCCACTCAGAAGTTGACGGCGAACTGCTGGGAACGCTGCCGGTAGAGGTAAGCATCGCACCCAGGACATTCAAGCTACTCATGCCCGATATTTAAATTCCAGGACGCATGAGATTTTTGCCGCTGATGAACGCTGAGTGCGCTGATTTTCAGGTCCATCAGTTGGCATTGGCGGTTTAAAACTTGAGCACAACGCCTATGGCGGCAAAAAAATTGTGCTGCCGCTCCTTATCCACCGCGAAAAACTGGCGGGTGGTAATCGGCGAGCCCGCCCAGAAATCGCGGAACTCGGCTCTGAAGCCCAGAAGAGGAATGGGAGTTTTGAAATCCAGCCCGCCACCCACCTGCAGGGCCGCGGAACTACGGGAGCTGTCGCTGGTTACTGTAACGGTCGCCCCGTTGTTCACGCTGACATGGGCCAGTCCGACTCCCACGCTGACCCATGGCGCAATTGGCTGTGAAGCGAGAACCTTCAGTTTCAAGCCGGGCGTGAAGAACACCGCCGATCCATTCAAGGTCCCATCCACGAATGCAAACACGTCAGTGCTCTTGGCGTTCACCTTGCGATTGGGCACAGCCATCACCGGCAGTTCAAGATAAATGGATGCCACATCTGTTCCGAATACCCGATGGGCAACTGTTCCTTCAATTCCCAGTTGCTTGGGCGAGGACGTGAGTAAGTGAAAAACGCAATGAGGCACAGCGATGCTGCACGCAGATGGATCGCCACTGGCCGCAGTCTGATCGCTAGCGAAAGCCGCTCCCGCCGAAAGGCTTATTTCATTTTTCTGCCCAAAGGCAAAACATGGCAACAGGATTCCAAGCAGCACAACAATTCGTTTGGTCTGAGACATCCGGTACTCCTTCTTGATCGAGCGAAGCAAGGGCCCGAGATTGGAACTGCTGAGTATAGATTGAGCGACACTGGAAATGTTGCAGCCCGAATGCGCACCAAAGGGATGGGGCTAGCGGGCCGGCCCCGCGAAGTTTCAGTCATGTATCGCGTGGCTGAGTTGCTCTTAGCTAAAGTCTGGATCTTCTGAAATGGGAGCGACCTGTTCGACCAGCCGGAACTCCAGCGCCTCGCCGCAACGGGGACAAGCTGGAAAATGAATTCCCTGATGGACGTATACCTCGCGACGGGCAATATGCTTGCTGTGCTCCACCCAGTACACTCCGGAAACCGGAGCAGACTCGCCCGTACGATGTGATTGCGTGGTGGGAAAAAGGCGGACTTTCTGAGACTTTTGCAGTTTTTGACTACCCACTATTGAGCCCTCCTTCTTTGCCACCGTGGGCAGGATTCCTAGGTGAAGAGCAACTGGCGTGCCACTCTCTCTTTTTAAGAATCAATCAGTTAGGAGGATATTCCACAGGCTATGTTGTAACTTTTATAAACACCCTAGAGGCGCTGAGCGGTGGATTCAGCGAGTTGCCTGAACGAGGTATTTTGTTTGTAAAAGCTGATTCTGCCCTGGCATGTGAAGCTCGTATGAGGCGTGTTTATGTTTGCCGAATAGCACAGTGAACGACCCTCTGTATTCAAGGATGGCAATTGGAAATCATGGCAAATTGTGGCAATGATTTGACTGCCACTTAGCGGGTAAGCTAGCCTCAATAGCTGCGGTCATTCTGTCCACCTTCCAGCAGCGGAACACCGGCTTTCCGGATTTAAGGACACATGAGAGTTCTGCGCAAATATCTGATTTCTCATCTAGTTGTGCTGTGTATGCTGGCTCTGCAGCCGGCCTGGGCAGATGGTCTGCGTCCGGTTCACGCTCAGCATGGCATGGTGGTGAGCGTACACGGTGAAGCGTCCAAGACCGGGATTGCCATCCTGCGCCGGGGCGGCAATGCCGTAGATGCCGCCGTAGCCACGGGCTTCGCATTGGCGGTGGTGCATCCTGCTGCCGGTAATATTGGCGGCGGCGGATTCATGATGCTGCGCATGGCCAACGGCGATGTCCATTTTCTCGACTACCGCGAGAAAGCCCCCAAAGCAGGCGCACGTGACATGTACCTGGACGAAAAGGGCGAGGTGATCCCCAACGCCAGCCTCGTCGGCTACAAGGCAATCGGTGTTCCCGGATCAGTGGCGGGAATGGTCTACGCGCAGAAGCACTGGGGCAAGCTGCCGCTTAGCGTGGTCATAGCTCCGGCCATCCGGCTGGCGCGTGAAGGCGTGGTGCTGACCTACGAAGAAGCGCAGTCCATGCAGCGCGACAAGTACCTGGATAAATTCCCCGACTCACACCGCATCTTCCAGCGCAACGGAAAGTTCTACCAGCCCGGGGAGATCTTCCGCCAGCCCGAACTCGCGCGCACCCTGGAGCGCATTGCCGCCAATCCTGACGATTTCTACAAAGGCACCATGGCCAAAGAGCTGGAGGCCGAGATGAAACGCGATGGCGGCCTCATCACTGCCGAAGATATGGCAGCCTATGAAGTCAAGGAGCGCCAGCCGGTACGCGGCACCTATCGCGGCTATGAGATTATCAGCGCCCCCCCACCGAGCTCAGGCGGCGTTACCCTGCTGGAGACGTTGAATATCCTGGAAGGCTACAACCTGGGTCGATTGGGCAACCGCTCTGCCGATTCCATTCACCTCACCGTAGAAGCTTTTCGCCGCGCCTTTTATGACCGCGCCGAATTCCTGGGGGACCCGGATTTCAGCCAGCTTCCCGTGCCGCAGTTGATTGACAAAAAATATGCGGATGCCTGGCGCTCGTCGCTGGACATGATGCGCTCCAGCGCCAGTAAAGAGCTGCGCCGGCCATCGGGATTCGGCCAGTTGGACCGGCAGGCAGCTCTGCATGCTCCTTACAGCGGACCGGAGCCGGAGAACACCACGCATTATTCCGTGGTAGATGAGCAGGGCAACGCGGTGGCGGTGACTACCACCTTGAATGATGGCTTCGGCTCACGCGTGACTGCGGGCAAACTCGGCTTCCTGCTCAATGACGAGATGGACGATTTCACCTCCAAGCCCGGCGTGCCCAACGGCTACGGACTGATTCAAAGCGAAGCCAATGCCATTGCTCCGGGCAAGCGTCCCCTGAGCGCCATGGCTCCCACTATCGTGCTAAAAGACAGCAAGCTGTTCCTGGTGCTGGGCTCTCCCGGTGGGCCGCGCATCATCAGCACCGTGGCCAACATCCTCATGGGAGTGGTGGATTATGGCCTCGATATTCAGCAGGCCGTGAACGCCCCGCGCTTCCATCATCAGTGGGAGCCGGACGAGCTTTACATCGAGAAAGTCGGCGTTTCCCCGGATACCATCAAACTGCTGGAAGCACGCGGTCATAAAATAAATGCGCAGAGTTACTGGAGTGACGGTGAGTGCATTGCCATTGATCCAAAAACCAATGAGCGGCTGGGCGCGCCAGACGGCCGCAGCGGCGGGAAGGCGGTAGGCTACTGATGCTGCGCGCAATGTCAAGCTACGTCTTTATCAAGCAGCGCCTGCACCCCGGCCTGCTGGACACCATGGCCCGTGGCGGCGCGCAGGCTATTGAGATATTTGCCGCGCGCGGGCACTTCGATTACAGCGACAAGGCCCACATCCGCGAAGTCGGCAACTGGTTCAAAGCCAATGGCGTGGAGTTTCATTCCATGCACTCGCCCCTGTACATGACCAACGATTTTGACCGGGCGCGTGCCATGGAATCTCAGTTGAACATTGTCGATCCAGACAAGCGCCGCCGCATTGAGGCCATGGACGAGATCAAGCGCGCGCTGGAAGTGGCCGAGACCCTGCCGTTTCGCTTCCTGATTCAGCATCTTGGCAAGAATGACGAAGCGTTTGAACCGCACAAGTTTGAGGCCGCTCTCAGTTCGATTGAGCATCTGCGCGCCTTTGCCCGTCCGCTGGGTGTTTCATTGCTGGTGGAAAACATCCGCAACGATCTGGCAACACCGGAGCGGCTCATGGAACTGATCAAGGCGCTGCACTATGAAGATCTGGGTGTCTGTTTTGATACCGGCCATGCACATATCATGAGCTCCGTGCACCAGGCATTTGGAGTGCTGGAAAGCCGCATCCGCTCCACCCACGTGCATGACAACCATCGTGAGCGCGACGCGCATCTGTGGCCAAGTGAAGGCAACATCGACTGGCCACAGACGATGGAATCATTGCACGCCGCCCCGCACGTTCCCGCGGTGTTGCTGGAGATTGAAGGCGTAGAAGGCGCGGACGTATCGGCGAAGATGACGCAAACGTACCAGCAGCTAGGAGTTGGCAACTAGCAGTTAGCAGCTAGCTTTGGCTGCCTTTGCGTCCTTAGCGTTCTTTGCGGTGGAAAAACTATCAGGAATTCAATGGAAACGACAACCACAACCCAACCACCCATCGGTACGATTGCCAAAATCGGCCAGCATGATGGTCAAACCGTCATCATCCGCGGCTGGCTCTATAACCTGCGTGAGAGCGGCAAGCTCCTCTTTCCCATCTTCCGCGATGGCACAGGCGTGATTCAGGGCGTGGTTCCCAAAAGCCAGGTCACGCCGGAAACGTTCGAGACCATAAAGAACCTCACGCTCGAATCCAGTGTGGTGGTTACCGGCAAAGTTCGTGCAGATAAGCGCGCTCCCGGCGGCTATGAACTCGATGTGAGTGACGTGCGCGTGGTGGAGAAAGTCCCGGTGGATGACCCATTCCCGATTTCACTGAAAGAACACGGCCCTGATTTCCTGATGGAGCACCGGCATCTGTGGGTGCGCACGCCGCGCCAGACTGCCATTCTGCGTATTCGCCATGAAATCATCCGCGCCGCCCGCAATTTTTTTGATGAGCGCGGATTCGTGCTCACCGATCCACCGATATTGACTCCTGCCGCCTGCGAAGGCACCAGCACCTTATTCCCGGTGAATTACTTCGAAGAGCAGGCGTATCTCACCCAGTCCGGCCAGCTTTATATTGAAGCTACAGCGATGGCGCTGGGCAAGGTCTATTCCTTCGGCCCCACGTTTCGCGCTGAGAAATCCAAGACCCGCCGGCACCTGACGGAGTTCTGGATGGTGGAGCCGGAAGTTGCCTATGCGCAGCTTGACGACATCATGGAGCTGGCGGAAAACTTCATCAGCCACATCGTGCAGTCGGTGGTGGCGAACCGCCGCGACGATCTCAAAGCCGTGGATCGCGATGTAACCAAACTGGAAAACATCAAGGCTCCATTTCCGCGCATCACCTACGATGAGGCTGTGAAGCGTCTGCAGGAAGGCCACCAGAAAGGCCAGCTTGAGACCCGTTTCGAATGGGGCGGCGACCTCGGTTCTCCCGATGAGACTTACCTTTCGTCACAGTTTGACAGACCGGTGATGGTGCATCGCTATCCGGCGAAGGTGAAGGCGTTTTATATGGAGCCCGATCCCGGGAATCCGGAGCTGGCCCTGTGCGTGGACGTGCTGGCGCCCGAAGGTTATGGAGAGATCATCGGCGGCTCGCAGCGTATCGGCGATTACGACCTGCTGCTGCAGCGCATCCGCGAACACGGCTTGCCGGAGGAGGCATTCAAGTGGTACCTGGACCTGCGCAAGTACGGCGGAGTGCCGCACGCGGGTTTCGGCATGGGCATTGAGCGGGCTGTGGCCTGGATCTGCGGCCTTGAACATGTGCGCGAAACCATTCCTTTCGCGCGAACGCTGACCCGCATTTATCCCTGAGATTGAGAGCTTATGAGTCCGGAACTGACAGCTACGCCAACCAAATCTGACAGCGCCAATAAACCTGTAGTTGCTGAAAACATTGTCCCCAAGAAGATCAGGATTTTGGGCGTGCCGCTCGATCTTGGCCAGTCCCGCCGTGGTGTAGATATGGGGCCCTCTGCTGTCCGGGTTGCCGGACTCGAGGCCCGCCTGGAAGCTCTTGGGCACGTGGTGGAAGATGGCGGCAATATTCCTGTTGCCATCGCCGAGCAGAAGAAGGAAGGCGACCCGCACGCGAAATATCTCAAAGAGATCACCGCCACCTGCACCAAGCATGCCGATACGGTTCTTAAGACGCTGGAAGCAGGCAAGTTTCCCCTGGTGCTGGGTGGAGATCACTCCGTAGCCGCAGGCACGGTGGCCGGTGTAGCCGAGTTCTACCGCCGCCAGAACCAGAAGGTTGGGCTGATCTGGATCGACGCTCATGCCGACATCAATACGCCGGAAACTTCACCCAGCGGCAACGTGCACGGCATGCCTCTGGCGGCCATCATGGGACTCGGTCCGGCGGAACTCGCCAATATCTACAACTTCTCTCCCAAGGTGCATGCGGAAAACTGCGTACTGGTAGGCGTGCGTGATGTCGATGCGCGCGAGCGCGACAACATCCGGCACACCGGCATTGAGTTCTATACCATGCGCGACATCGACGAGCGCGGCATGCGCCAGGTGATTGAAGAAGCATTGCGCATCGCCGGACGCGGCACCGCCGGCTACCACGTCTCGCTGGATATGGATTGGATCGATCCTGAAGATGCTCCCGGCGTGGGAACACCGGTGCGCGGCGGCGCCAGCTACCGCGAAGCCCACCTCGCCATGGAGATCATTGCCGACCACGGGCGCATGGCCAGCTTCGAAATTGTCGAGGTTAATCCCGTCATCGACGAGCACAACCGCACCGCCGACCTGGCTGTCGAACTGGCCTTGTCAGCTTTCGGAAAGAAGATTCTATAGAGCGTGGGGACAACCTGAATGCTGTAGAGAGAAAAGAGTTCGGTATTACCCCAGCCAGCGAAGCTGGCGTTATTCTTGCCCACAGCGCAAGCTGTGGGTCTGGAGTTTCTACATTTTTAGGCCGCTGCGGCAGCGGCTAGGGAGCGATCTGTAAGCTCAATGCCCAGCGGACGAAGGAGTTCCGGGTGTTCCACCATCTCTTTTCTAAGCAAGGTGATTAAGTCCAAGCAAGAGGGGCGGCGGGCGTG
>QHVI01000127.1 GCA_003223515.1 Candidatus Angelobacter sp. Gp1-AA117 | reverse complement strand
CCGCGAGCGAAGAACATTCTTGCGCTTCATTCTAAGCAATGAAACAACAAACAGTTAACTGGATCAAGAGTTTACTCAGGGGGAGAATCAACTTTATAAAATTATGTAGAAACTCCAGAGACGGTGCTCAGCACCGTCTCTGAGACGCGCGGAAGCGCGGCTCACAGGTTTTTCATTGCGGCCAAACTCACGGATTATTCAATCCGGTCTACCGGTGGCGCAGCTCGGCTAATGTCACTTACTTTAGGGACACCATGCTGTATCCCAATGAGAGATGTCATTCCGAACGCCCGTTAAGCTCACGCGCGTTTTCTTCAGCGCGTGAGTAGGGCGGAGGAATCTGCCCCGCTGCTGCCCGCCCGTGCAAAAATTCTTTTAAATTCACGCTCGAATGTGCAAAGCAAGTGACATTAGGCGCCCCGGCTGCGAGGAAAAATCTCGTGGTGGAAGAGAGCTTAGTTCAGCCGCACAGAAATGGTACCCTAAGGATGATCTTCCTGATGCGCCCCTAGCTCAGTTGGAGAGAGGTCGCCGCGGCAACCTTCCGGAGCATTAGGTCGGCTTTAATAACTTGCTATTTATTGCTGGCAAATGTTCAGCTTTGGTTCTATAACCTTCGTGTCTCAATCGTTGCAGTAAAGGAGAAACTATGCTCAAATTCTTTGTTTTCCTTCCGTTGCTGTTGACCTGCTTCCCCGGCCAGCAAGACGTGGAGGAACTGATAGCCCGCCACATGGAAGCGATGGGCGGCGTGCAAGGGCAAAAAGCAATTCAGACCGTCCGCATTACCCAAAAAATTGAGACTGGCAACCCGGCCAATGATTCTGAATTAACGATCATGCGGAAACGAGGAAACAAGTTTCGCATGGAAAACCCACCCCTCACTCCAGGAACAGAGAGGCAGGTTGCGAGAGCAGAAGATACGCAAATTCCAGCTTTAGCAATGCGAATAATCAGCGGCTGTGACGGCCAGACAGGCTGGTTTAAGCTTGGCAATCAACCAGCAAAAGCCGTTCCAAGCCTTTTGCGACGGTCCAGCAGACATCGATGGTTTGCTGATGGATTACAAGGAAAAGGGAATCTCAATTGAGTTGGGGGGAAAGGAAGAGATCGAAGGTCGCAAGCTATACCACCTGAAAGTAACCAACAGTAAAACTGGCAGATTGCTTCATTTCTATCTGGATATTGAAACGTTCCTCGTGGCCAGGATTGTGGGCGAGGATAACGGCTTGCATCAAGAAGACATCTACAGCGACTACTGTAAGGTGGATGGAATCATGGTTCCGTTCACGGACCAGATGCGCTGGTGGAAGCTGAAAAACACTGCCCAACCAGCCACTGCTTCCTCCAAAATAGAACCAGAGCAGCAGAAACAAATTATCGAGAAAATTGAATTTAATGTTCCCCTGGATGATTCGCTGTTCGCAATGCCATCCGAAGACACGAAGAAGCCATGAGCAGGACTAATAAGTCTTCCGCCTCGCGTCTCCGTGTTTGTCGCAGATAATGCGGTGAACCAGCGAGTGCTTCTGGAGCGGCGAAGCAGTCTGCTCGATCAGTTCAGATACGACATTTGGCTGCTTTAAATTGCATAAAAGTTCTAGCTAGAGCAATTTTCGAAATACAGTAGGGATTCGCAATTGTGCTTGCATAGCTTCGTGAGAACACCTCGAAGCAGCATGGTGGAGCAAACATCCTCGGGGTTTCCTTCGGCTTCGCTCAGGACAGGCTCTCCACTCCGTCCTCCCTCCTATGTTGGTCGGACTCCGGTTAATTGGAATGACAGAGGGTAAGTGCATTCCCTACACGTTAAGCTAAAATGCTCTAAGATCGTCTCTCCGGGTGCGCCAATTGGTACCCTAAGAATGATCTTCCTGGTGCGCGCCCGTAGCTCAGTTGGATAGAGGTCGCCGCGGCGACCCTCAGGAGCATTAGGTCGGGAGTTCCGCCATGGCGGTCTCTGGGGCGCGGCATTGTTTCAGGAATTGAGCGCTTGCAGTTACTCTCCGCCACGGGCGAGCCAGCTAAAATCCACGACATGTTTTTCATATATGTGCTCAAAAGCGAATCGACAGGGCAGTTTTAAGGATTTGGGGCTTCGAGTGACTTGGAGGAATGAAGCCATCGTGGTTTTCACAGCCTGGAAATGTTAATCTAATAACATTCGATTATGCGCGCCCGTAGCTCAGTTGGATAGAGCGAATGCCTCCGGAGCATTAGGTCGGGAGTTCGAATCTCTCCGGGCGCGCCATATAGATTGAGTTGATTATGGCAGACCCCACAATCACGATCCCGCTGGATCAGGAAACAGCACGGGCCTACAACTCCGCAACACCTGAAGAGAAAAGAAAAATGCAGGCTCTTCTCAGTCTTTGGCTGCGTGAACTAGCCATATCCGCATACCCTTCGCTGGAGCAAACTCTGAAAGATGTGGCGCAGAAAGCAGAGAGCCGTGGATTAACACCGGAAATCCTGGATTCGATTCTCAAGGGCGCTTGATTGCGTTTCGTGTTTGATACCAATGTAATCGTCAGTGCGTTGCTGCTGACCAATTCCAAACCACATCGCGCTTTCCTGCATGCTTTGCAGCGTGGCAAAGTGCTCGTCTCTGAGGCGGTACTTGCAGAGTTATATCAGGTACTTGCCAGAAAACGATTCCGTCACTACATTGAGGAAAAAGATATTCATGCCTTTTTGGCGGCTCTGACGCATGAGGCCGAATGGATAAATGTGAACGTGCAAATCAATGCATGCCGCGATCCCAAAGATAATAAATTCCTTGAGCTTGCTGTCTCAGGCCGTGCGACGCATCTTGTGAGCGGCGACTTGGATCTGCTATCTCTTGATCCATTTCACGATGTTACGATCTTGCCTCCGCAGGCTCTCCTGGAAATGTTGAATCAATAACTTGTTCGCCTGTTCAGTAGGCGGATGTGACCAGAGCGCGTTCAGTGTACCAACACCGGACGCTGCCCGCTGATTCCAGTTCTTTGATACCTGTTCGTCCTTGGAACGGTCAAGATTCTTATTGAAGTTTCACATCGTCTCTTTGGGTTCTGATAACGAATGACCAGACTCCCGACAAAAGACTTCTCCATGCTCAATGTCGAACTTCGATGTTGACACCTTTAATAGCAAGGGTAGATTCTGGAGTGGTTCAAGCTCAATCATCTCATTTAGGGAATTCACTCATGGTCCGTTTTCGAGGATTTGAATCATGGAAAGTCGGCAGTTACTACTATGGTAAGCAGTCCTTAGATAACTATCTCCTGGACATTAATGAAGAATTGCAAGATCACACCCGCTTATTTAAGAGATATGTCGAAATCTCTACATCTCATCAGCAGCAAGTCCTTGAAACGAATCGGGCGATTGTCGACGAAGTGCACAACCTTCGGAATGAATTAGGCATACTCTCAACCGTCTTGCAGGAAGGGCTTTATTGCATTGGCGTTGCTTTGGACACCATTTCGGGGCAGCTTGAGAACATACGCAGCCTTTTGGCAAGACCACGGGCCACTGAAGCGAATGAATTACTTCAACAGGCAGAAGACTTACGCTTTGCCGGAATCTTGACAGATTCGCTTGTTCTTTATCAACGTGCCAGCACACTCGCACCCAACAGTCCTGAATGCCTATATCGGCTTGGAACCATGTATCTCTTGGGCAGGAATGCAGAGGAATCAGTTCTCAATCTCGATTTGGCTGTTTCTACTCTTGGAAAGCGCGCAAGCTGATTCTAGCAACATACAATGCCGACAAATATCAGAATTACTTGTTGGACAGAATAACGAATTGTCTGGGTTTGGCGCTATATGCCAAAGCCAGCGACGTATTTCTTGGTGGAAAGAACGGTGAACAGTACCTACAGCAGGCATGGGAAGCTCTTGTTCCCCAGAATTATCCGTTCGGACCTGAAACCAAGCTCTTGGCTGCCCGAGTGGCCGCCTTAAGTGGGAAGAAAGATGAAGCGATAACAATTCTAAAGCCACTCGCAGACCGCGACCGTCAAATTCTAATTGACGCAGACCAGCACCCGGATTTCAAGAGACTTATCAAAAATCTCGCAACTTTGCGGAGCGAGTTAGACCTGAGCGGTTCATTCACAAGTGAGGTTAGGGCATACCTTCACAGCAGACCGCAACGATTGCAAAGTTGAAGACCCTCTGCGGAAATGACGCCCCAGCGTCGCTAGATACGGATTTAGACGAACTGAAGAACTTAATTGAGAAGACTCGCACGAACAATGCGAATTTGGCGGTTCTTAAAAGGGATGGAGAATCAATCTTAAAGAGGGCGGGAGAGACAGTAGAGCGCGTGCTACGCTCGCAAGTTGAGAATCTTAAATGCAAATTACAAACAAGAATTCAGGAAGCCCGGAGCACAGTTGCCGATCCAAAGGATTTTCGGCCGTGGCCGACTGCGGCCAAAATCGGCGTTGGTTTTTTATGTATTCTGATAGCACGGGCATTGTTTCCACATTCACCTCAGTTCGTCATCGTCTTGGGCGGCTTGGGTTTTTTATTGGGATGGATTTTTGAGCTTTGGCATTTTATCCAGGTGAAGAGATATGAGAACGCCCAGGAGAAGGCCCGATCCAAAATCGCTACCTTGAATTTACCACAGCACCCCATCCACCTTGAGATTGCGCGGGTGCAGGAATCCTTGCGATTTGTAGAAAATCTAAGAAAACGTACACAAGCTGCAACAGCCTAATTTCAAGGCTGTGCCAAAGTCCCTGAGAGATGCCCGCGAAGACAAAGCCGCCAATGCTATTTGGTCTTGTCGACGACCGCATGATCGGGACTGTCCGCCAGCTACTGCGGCGCAACTTGCAAGAGCACATCGTGTGCCGGCCGTCCGTGCTTTGCGGAAAAAGTTGAAGCTCACCCAGCAGGAGTTCTCTGCCCGGTTCCATCTTCCCCTGGGAACAGTTCGAGATTGGGAACAAGGCACCCATCGTCCTGACAAGGCGGCCCAAGTCCTCCTAACAGTTATTGCCAAAGACCCGGATGCCGTAGCGCGTGCGCTCGAAAGCTAATTGCTGGGGAGGCAAAAATTCTAAGATCGTCGTCCAGGGCGCGCCAGGTTTTCCACAAGTTTTGGCATTTATCCGCTTTTTCCACAATCCTTTGATGGCGCTTCTGCCGTTACAATGAGCCATTCCTTCGCTTTCGCGAGCTTAATTTTTTCGCCAGCTTAATTTAACGGTGAGGAGTGAACTCTGCAGCTCCGGCAGTTTGCAGGATGGTGAACCATGAGCGCGTCAATCCCAGGTCCGGGGCCAGCATCTCTGCCGCCAGCTCCGGTCAGCGAGGTCTTCTCCCAGGAGTCAGCCAACGTTTGGACCCTGATTGCGACCGGGGATTCCCGTAAGGCAGTGGATATTGCTAAGCGAGTTCATGAGCGTTGTAAGAACGCCGCTTCTGAAAACTTGCTCATTGATGCTTACGTTGCCCGAATTTCCGCGTTGTTCGATCGCAGCCTTCATGTGGAAGCCAAGTCGCTGATGGAGTTGGTCCGGCGGCGTTACCCTGTATCGCGCGAACGACTACGTCAGTTGGCTGCCTTGCTGGTGGCCGGAAAAGGCGATTTGGATGCGTTGCTGCAACCGCTCAATGACCCTTCTTTGCCATCCGAAAAACAAGCCGCGATCTACAGGTCGATTCGAATCCATGTCGGCGATCTTGGCGCGCTTGCTGGGTGTGGCGCACTGCCGGCTGAACACCCTCTGCGAGCCGCAGCCTCGGTACTGGCCAGGAGTTTTGAAGACGTTACCAGCCGGCCAGTTGAAGATTCGGCGCTGGCATTTCCCGAGATTTCCCGCCAAAATCCGCTTGCTTCATGGAAAATGCTGCTCCGTTCCATTGCTGCGTTCTATCGCCGCGATGACGAGCTGTGCCGGAAATGCCTCGCGGCCATTGAACCTGATTCCGCTGTGGCCCGCCTGGCTCATGCCTTGCGCGCGCTGATGGGAGAGAAGATCGAGCTTAGTCCAGCCGCGCTTGCGCTGGTGACGCAGGTAGGGAAAAATTCAGATGCTCTGCGTTCCATGCTGCAAAAGCTGGAACAGCATCTGCATCGCGGAAACCTAGGCCCAATTCTCAAAGCAATTCGCGAGACCGTGGCTGAGTGCATGCAGAGTAGCCCAGACCTGCTGGAGAGGCTTCGCCAACATATCTGTGTTCGCGCCTTAGTGGACAGGCTGGATCAGCGCCGCGTGCACTCCGCAATGGGCGGCCCGCCACTGGTGAACGCCTATTTCTGGAGACTGATGGCGCGCGCGATTGAGCGGCAGCCTCAGTCAATCTTTTTTGCCTGCGGACTGTGGGAGGAGTTTCGCAGACATGCCCTCCATGAGAACTGGTTTCCCGGCCAGGGACCCGAGCTGGCCGCTTTATATTTGCACATGGCAAGTCTTCTGAATCGTCTACCCCATGACAAGCTGCCTTCTCTCCGGAGAGAATACACCGCCGGTTTCCCCGGACTAGCCGAATTTTATAGCGGTCAACCACCTGAGATCCAGGCGCTCAAGATGGCCACTGGCAAGGATTTCTATTATCTCGATCCATCAGCATTGCTGGAGCGGGCCTGTGAAACCGATCCGTGCGCGGAAAACTTTAGCCAGTGGTTCAATCAAATCAGGAGTGAGCCGGTTGCATGGCGCTGGAGAATTGCTTTTCCCAAGGATGTCCAGCCTCTGCTCCATCTCATGGAGTTCGCAGAGAAAAGAGGCGCCCTGCAAAAGTCATTTAAGTTCATGAAGCAGGCTGAAGAGCTTGATGGTCTTAGTCCTGTAGTGCGCAAGGCCAGGCTGCGGCTCCTGATGTCAATAGCGATTGATCACCTTCGCAGAAACAAAGTGCGAAAAGTGGAATTGGACCTGGCTGAGATCGAAGCGCTCCCGCAAGTCCAACAAGGCGACCGGTTAGCTTTCGTGGCGGCCTTGCGTTGGGTTTCCTGCGTGAAATGGGGATCAGAAGCGGAAGCCCTCCGCGCCCGAGATAATGTTGTGCGGCTGCTCAACAGCGCTGTGGCAGCCGAGATACTGCTTTCCAGTGTGGCCGGCATCTGCAAGCTTGCCCACCCGGTGCAAACGCCAGCGTCGCCGTCCGCGGGAGAGCCGCTGGTTCCTGCAGTAAGCCGGGCTTGCTTAC
Organism: Candidatus Angelobacter sp. Gp1-AA117; assembly: GCA_003223515.1. Taxonomy (GTDB): domain Bacteria; phylum Acidobacteriota; class Terriglobia; order Terriglobales; family Acidobacteriaceae; genus Angelobacter. The sequence continues at coordinate 8,796 of QHVI01000127.1, read as the reverse complement.
TGCTTGAAGATATGGGATTTGGAGTGGAGATTCCGCCGCAAATTTCCACTCTTTTGATCCAGGAGCTGGCGGCAGATACCGCCATCCCTGAGACACATGGACTTGCCGCGGTAGGTGAAGTTGCCTGGCGGATGAACGATCTAGCTCTGGCATACACCGTTTCAACAGCGGGGCTGGCGGGGAATCCGGCCAGCCAGGCCCAGTTCCTTTTCTTACGCGCCCGGATCTTGCTGTCCCGGGACGCGAACCGGCATGATGCCTGCCTCAGCGCTGCTTCCGAATTGGCGCGCCGCAACCGTGAGCAGGATTTGCTCGATAGGATTGGCAAATGGCGTGAACAACTGGAGATCGACTGGTTGGATCCAATGGTCAATCTCGGCTCCGCATTGAGCACAGAAGAAGTCAATCGGATCCTCGACAGAGAAAAGAAGCAACATTTATTTCCAGTCAAGATGAAAGCAGCCAAAATGCGTAAACGCCGGAAGTGCGATTGTCCGGCCTGCCGCCTGGAACGCGGAGAGATGCCGCGCGCACTTGAGGAGATGGCGGACAAGTACGGCCCAGACATAGTTGCCCAGGCGCTGGAAGAAATTCTCGGTCGCGGTGGAACGCGGGAACGCGGAAAGCGGCGGGGTGGTCCCGAGCGGGAGTTCAATGACTTCGACATTTTTAGAGAACGCCTATGAACATTGACAATCAGCGCCAGATCCTGGGAGTTGGGCCGGAAGCAGGCGACGAAGAAATCCGCGTCGCGTATCTGCGAAAAGTAAAGGAGTATCCGCCCGACCAATGGCCCAAAGAGTTCGAGCAGGTTCGGGAAGCCTACGAAGCATTGCGCGATCCCCGTCGGCGCACAAGGCACATTCTAGATGCTGCTGTTGATGAACCTCTCACCTCCTTGTTAAAGGACTGTCAGCCGGAGCGGCGATTCATTGGGCCTGCTCCATGGCTGGCGGTGTTGACGAAAAAAAAGGCTTGATGGACCGTAGCGATATTCTGCGCCGTTTTGAACAGTGGCTGGATTCCGCTCTTTCGGATGAGGCGCCGCTTCAGGGTATTCCCAGCGAGATTCTCACCGGCAAGGCCAACGACGCGCAGACTGCTCGAATTGATTTGCATGGCATGTGGGCGGCCATCACCGCCTTGACGCAGGAGGTGAAACTCCAGGGTCGCGCGTTCAAGCAGATGAGTGACACCCTGGTGCGCGACACCGAGCGCCGGAGCCGAAAAGAAGTCCTTGACTCGCTCTTGGAAATTCGGGAGCGCTTGCTTCGCGGCCTGACATCGGTTCGCGCCGCATATCAGCATCACGAGGTCCTGCAGCCGGCGTTCTGGGACAAGCTCTTCCCGGTGCGCTGGCAGAAAATCAGGAAGTCAATCGGCGCTGTAGATGCCATGGAAGAAGGCTACCGCCTGGGCCTCCAACATCTCGACGATCTGCTGGAGAGGTTCCAGGTCCGCGCCATCCAGTGCGAAGGCGAACTTTTTGATCCCAAGTCTATGAACGCCGTGGATATAGAAGAGACCGGCGATATCAGCGAAGGAACGGTCTTGTCCGTATACCGGACGGGTTATGAATGGAACGGGGAAGTCTACCGTCCTGCCCATGTTCGGGTGGCCCGGTCCCCGCAAGGAGGCACAGTCCGTGAGTGATCTCATCGTTGGAATTGATTTAGGTACGACCAACTCAGAAGTGGCCGCATACGTGGACGGCCGTGTGCGCGTGCTGGGCCCCGGCGAAACCAAGATGCTGCCCTCCTGCGTGGGCCTTTCGCCGGATGGAAAGCTGCTCACCGGCGAACCGGCGCGCAACCAGCAACTGCTCTATCCCGAGCGCACCGTCCGCAGCGTCAAGCGCAAGATGGGCAGTCTGGAAAACGTAACCCTGGGAGACAAAGTCTTCAGCCCCCAGGAGATTTCTGCGCTGATTTTGCGCGAATTGGCAGAGTGGGCGAGTCACGAACTGGATCAGCGGGTTGGCCGCGCCGTCATCACCGTACCCGCCTATTTTTCCGATGCCCAGCGCACTGCTACCCGCGAAGCGGGGATGATGGCCGGACTTGAAGTGGTTCGCATCCTCAACGAACCTACCGCAGCCAGCCTCGCTTATGGATTCCGCGACAGCGCCCGGCGGACGGTGATGATCTACGATCTGGGTGGAGGAACCTTCGATGTTTCTATTGTCACGATCGAGGGCGATATTACCGAGGTCCTGGCCAGCCACGGAAACAATCAGTTAGGCGGCGACGACTTTGACGATCTTCTGGTCAAGCGCCTGGAGCGCGAATTTCATCAGCAGCACGGCTTCTGGCTCAGCAACAACCATCAGGCTGCCCGGGCGCGCCTGTGGTGGGCAGCCGAGGACGCCAAAAAGAGGCTCAGCTCCGAACCGCATGTGAAGGTCCGCGAGGAGGCGCTGGTGGTGCAAGATGGCAAGCCGCTCCATCTCGAAGTCGAAGTATCGCGGCTGGAATACGAGCGGCTCATCCTGCCGTTGGTTGAGTCCACGCTGGATAGTGTTTCCAAGGCCCTCGAGGATGCAGCCAAAAAACCAGGTGACGTGGATGCCATCCTGCTGGTGGGGGGATCGACTCGTACGCCTTTAGTGTCCCGTTTGTTGCAAGAACGTACAGGTCTTGAACCACGGCAGGACGTGCATCCCGATTTATGCGTGGCGTTGGGCGCTGGAGTGCTGGCCTCGCGCCTGGCTGGACATGACGTTGAGCGCGTGCTGGTAGACGTTTCTCCTTTTTCCTTTGGCCCCTCTTACTTGGGTGAACGAGGCGGAGCGCAGTACCCGCATTGCTATCGCCCCATCATCCGCCGGAATACGCCTTTGCCCGTGACCCGTACTGAGAGTTATTACACCAGCTATGCGAGGCAAACGGAGGTGCGCCTGGAAATCTTCCAGGGAGATGACGAGGACGCATTGAGAAATATTCTGGTGGGCGATTTTCTGGTTGAGCGGTTGACGCCCGTGGACGAACCCAATGAGGTGATGTGCCGCATGAACCTGGATATTGACGGCATCCTGCACGTGACCGCTATCGAAAAACGAACGGGTAAGTCGAAACAAATCACGATCACTAACGCCTTGCAGGCCAAAAGCGATGCTGAGATCGCAAACGCCCGCAAACGCATTGAAGATCTGTACGCCAGCCGCGAACCGTCATTCGTGGATTATGAGGACGAAGACGATATGGAGTCCGAGCCAGATGAAGGCCCAGCGGCCGAAATGGAAACCGAACCGGCTTCAGATTTCCAGGAACCGGCAGGCTCCAATGGTCACGTCGTCTCCATGGAATCTCCTGAATGGGCCGAGACACGCCGTAGCGCCGTGGAAGCGATTCAACGCTCGCGCCGTCTTCTGGATTCGATGCACCAGGAGGACAAGGAGGAAGCACTTGAGCTGGTCCAGAAGATTGAGGCTGCCGTCGCCAGTCACGATTCGTCGAGCCTCCGCGATGCCATAAAGACCCTGGAAGAGCTGCTCTTCTTTGTGGAGACCGTGTGATGTGCCCGGTCTGCGGCGCGAGTTTTCGCGGCTCAGCCGCCTGCTCACGCTGCGGCGCCGACCTCACCATCGTCATGAGTCTTCAGGCAAGCGCCTGGCGGCTTCGCCGGGCAGCCCGGAATGCTGTTCGCGAGGGAAACTCCGCCCGCGCTCATGCTCTGGCTGCGAAAGCACAGGCCATCCACCAAACCCCAAGCGGCGCGCATCTTGAGTTGGTAACTGCTTGGCTTCAGATTTTCGCAGATCAACGCTGACGAATCAGTTATAGCCGTTTGGCTTTTGAATCCTTAGCTTTGAGGACACAAACATCAAGAACCTTGTCTATCAGCAAAATCTCGCAGGCCGAAGAGTCGCAATTGTAGTGCTTGCGAAACCCGCCGCATTGCATGTGAATGGGCAGGAATGTAACTTCCGTACAGCCGATACTCGCCCAGTGACGGCAGATTTCTGATCTTTGAGTGTATCGAGACAGCCGCACTGATGGACCCTTGCAAAGCACCCACGAAATCACTCTTCGTTGTCAGGTTGTGCTAAAGGCTTGATTCCAGTTCTCGCGGACGGCGCGCAAAAGTGACGGATAGACCACCAGCTTGCGGAATGGGTCAATCAGGGCCATGTAGACTGGCGTGAAGCGGCTGACTCTGCGCACATAGACGCCAAAGTAGAAGCGGTATCCATCTGCAGTTTCGACTAGAGCAGTCAGTGCGGCAGCGTGCGCGGTGCGGTTGATGAGCTCGAGAAGCTGCTCGTTTTCGAAGCGGTAGACGACGCGGAATTGTCCTTCGCGCGTGCCCGCCGGCGCAAGAGACTTCGAGCGGTCGACAGTTGTCAGACGCGCTGCAAAGGCTTCCCATTCGCTTGCGGCTGGCTCGCGATCCCAACCGAGCAACCGGCCGACCAAGAGACGGGTGTTCAGGAGAGCCCGCACGACCGGTGAGCAGGTGAAGAGACGCGCTCTTGTCGTCCCTAAGAATTCATCCAGCGTGATGCCGGAGCGCGTCCGCGGCAGATCGACCGCCCACACGTCATGAAGCGGCACGCCAGCAAGAAAATCGTGAACCCTCAGCGGCAGCCGTTCGAACTCTTGTGTCGAGATCTGTGGCATCGAGCCTCCTTCATCGCATTGCTCTTGCGGATTTCGTTTACCGGCAATCCTTCCCCAATCTTACTGACAACCGGGTACAAGACTGCTGCGGCCAGAATGAACATCCTGTAAGTGAGTATCACCCCGGAGCCGCATTTTCCACAGATTTTCGCGAATTTTCACAGCTATATCCTTCCCGTAAAATGAGTTGATACGGTTCCTGAATTGGAGTGCCTGTGTCCCTTTCAACCAGACTGACTTCATACTTCGATAGAAAAATTCGTGAACGCGGTAAGGATGTTTACGGATTCGGTTGGGTCAGAATCAGGGATGGCTCTGATACCCAGGTGTCTGCCCAGGTCCAAGGTTCGCAATTGTACGAGGTGGAACTCACATGGGAAGAGGGTACTGTCAATGGCTGGTGCGAGTGCCCATACTTTGACGATAACGGGGCCTGCAAGCACATATGGGCGACAATCCTGGCCGCTGATGCTCAAGGCTATCTTTCCACAGCAGCCTCGGCCAGAAACCTGGATTTCTCTGACGATTTCAGAGACGAATACGACGAGGAGCCTTCCTCCGGCACTCTCACCAGGATTTCACCAAATTCGTCTGTGGAAATTCTCGAACGGACTCCCAGTTTTTCGAAACCGCCGGCTCCAAAGCCGCAGCCACCGGCATGGCGCAAAAAACTTGCCGAGATCGCCGGCCAGCACGCTGCTCTCTCCCGGGAAACCAATGAATGGCCGGCCAAGCGGCACATCATCTACGTGGTGGATGTTGACGGCAGTATTCGACAGGGCGCAATGGTCCTCGACCTCATGACTCACGACAGGAAAAAGGACGGAACCTGGTCACGTGCTGCTCTCATGAATATGAAACGTAACCAGCTTCCCTCTCTGCCTCTTGCCGAAGACCGCGAAATATTGGCCACCTTGGAAGGCGGAAAACAGACCTACTACTATGGCTATGACCAGGTACCCGCGCAGTTCGTGCTCAGAGATCCTCTGCCTGCCAAAGTGATGCCGGGAATCATTCGCACTGGACGCTGTTTCGCCAAACGCGGCGGCCTCTATACCGAGGTAGATGTCAGTACACCGTTATCGTGGGATGACATGGGAGCCTGGCGCTTCGCATTGAAGATTGCGCCCACCGGGAAAGGGAAATGGGGCGTAAGCGGTTTTTTGCGCCGGGGAGAAGAGGCCATGCCGCTCTCCGCACCGGTTCTCATGGTTCCCGGCTTGGTTTTCACTGCTGACTGCGTGGCGCCTTTGGAAGATATTTCACTGGCGTGGATATCGTCTCTGCTCAAGCCGGGCTCGATCGAAGCGCCGGAAAGCGAGCGGGATGAACTCCTGACCGCGCTGCTATGCCTGCCGGATTTGCCGCCGCTGGAAGTGCCGGAAGACATGCATTATGAAGAGATCAGGCTCCAGCCTCGGCCTTGCCTGACCATTCGTAGTGAAAACTCAGGCATACACAACTCCGGACGCCTTAAAGCGGATGTCTCTTTTCAATATGAGCACTGGATAGTACCCGAACACGATCCCGCCACAGGCCGGTACGAAGCTGACAATCGCCGTTTTCTGCGCCGCGACTTCGTAGCCGAAAAGGCCGCCACACACATGCTCAGTGAAGCAGGCATGAAGTATGTAAGGTACGGATGGACTGCCTTCTACAATCCAGAACCCGCGTGGGAAATAGCTCCCACCAAGATGCCCCGCATCATTCGCGCGCTGGTTGGAGCAGGCTGGCACGTGGAGGCTGAAGGCAAGTATTTCCGCCGTCCCGGCACATTCAGCATTGAGGTTTCGAGCGGCGTGGATTGGTTCGAACTCCACGGAGAAGTTGAATATGGAGAGGTCAAGGCGCAGCTTCCCGCATTGCTGCAGGCGCTGCGCAATGGCGAAACTATGGTCCGTCTTGGTGATGGTAGTTTCGGCTTGCTGCCGGAAGAGTGGCTGCGCCGTATTGGGCCACTGGCCGGCATGGGAACGGCGGAGGGTATGCATATAGTTTTCCGCCAGAGCCAGGCCGGAGTGCTGGATGCTTTGCTTGCAGCACAACCGGAAGCCAGTTGCGACGAGACCTTCGCCCGTGTTCGCAAAGAAATATGCGAATTTAAAGGAATTCAGGCGGCCGCGCAGCCTGCGGGTTTCAACGGGCATCTGCGCGATTATCAGCGCGAGGGCCTTGGCTGGATGCTCTTTCTCCAGCGCTACTCCTTCGGCGGGTGCCTGGCTGACGACATGGGTGTGGGCAAGACCGCGCAGATGCTGGCCCTGCTGGAGACGCGCCGTGAACTGCGGGCCTCCGGCAGCGCCGTGGGGCCGTCACTCGCTGTAGTGCCCAGATCGCTGGTGTTCAACTGGAAGCAGGAGGCGGCGCGCTTCACTCCGCAATTGCGGGTGCTCGACTACACCGGCCTGGAACGCAAGAACAGCGATTTCAGCGGCTATGACCTGGTGCTTACCACCTACGGCACAGTGCGGCGTGACATTCTGCGGCTCAAGGACAGTGAATTCGATTACATCGTGCTTGACGAGGCGCAGGCAGTCAAAAATGCAAGCACGGAATCGTCCAAGGCTGTGCGTCTTTTGCGTGGGAAACACCGCCTGGCGCTCAGTGGCACGCCCGTAGAGAACCATCTTGGCGAGCTTTGGACGCTTTTCGAGTTTCTGAATCCCGGCATGCTGGGTACAGCCAGCGTATTCAAATTGGCGGGAGAAGCAGCGCGTAATCCTGATGGGGAAACCCGCCGGCTCCTTGCCCATGCTCTCAAGCCATTCATTCTGCGCCGCACCAAGGAGCAGGTTGCGCGCGAGTTGCCTTCCAAAAGCGAGCAGACCATTTACTGCGAGATGGAATCGGAACAACGCAAGCTCTACAACGAGCTGCGCGAGCACTATAGGAATCTCTTGCTGAAGCGCGTCGATACAGAAGGTCTGGCGAAGTCCAAGATCCAGGTGCTTGAAGCCCTGCTCCGCCTGCGCCAGGCCGCCTGCCATCCCGGTCTGCTCGATCAAAAATACCGCAACAAGCCCAGCGGAAAATCAGAGGTATTGCTGGAGCGGCTGCGCGAAATCGTGGACGAGGGACATAAGGCGCTGGTCTTCTCGCAATTCACCAGCCTGCTCAGCATTCTTCGCGCACAGTTGGATGCCAACGGTATTGTTTACGAATACCTGGATGGCCGCACCCGGGACCGTCAGAAGCATGTTGAGCGGTTTCAAAATGACGCAGACTGCCCTCTTTTCCTGATCAGCCTGAAGGCTGGAGGTTTAGGGCTGAACCTCACCGCCGCCGAGTATGTCTTTATTCTCGATCCATGGTGGAACCCTGCCGTGGAAGCGCAAGCCGTAGACCGTGCTCACCGCATTGGACAGACGAAGCAGATCTTCGCCTACAGGCTTATCGCTCGTGACAGCGTCGAAGAAAAGGTGCTGGAGCTGCAAAACACCAAACGGGACCTTGCCGCCGCGATCATTGGCGAAGATAACAGCTTGATCCGCGACCTGCGCCGCGAAGATCTGGAACTCCTGTTGTCATGAGCGCGAATGTGATCTTACCGAATAGAAAGGTATTGCAGCGGTCGGATTTTTATTTGTGTGCGTGCTGAATGTCGACTGGAAGGACCGGTGGTTCGCCTTCTTTGAGGTCAAGAAAGCGCTTCAGTTCTTCGGGTGACAGCACCTTGGCATACTCTTCGGCTGCGTACCCGGCCAGGGATTGAGCGTTGCGGGAAAAGAACGCTGTTGTGAGCCGGCGCAATAAATATTTCATCCCCAGGCGGAGACGTTTCTTCTCAATGCTTTGCTGCGCTGCCCATAAGGCTGACCGGCGATCCGCGGGAAAGTTTTGACCGAGGCGGTGATCAATGGCCAGATCCAGCTCTTGCCGGCGTACCTCCCTCCCTGTCCTGATCAGCCGATGGCATAGGAGGCAAGTTACGGTACAAGTCCAGTATCCGGCTCTCGTACTCGTCGTTACTCAAGCGTGGACCGTAATCAGGCTCTGGCTGCATTGAACCTCTGATTTGTAGACCGTACAACCTGATTATCAACCAGTCTGCACTGTTCGAGGTTTGTCCTCGCCGAAGAGCATGTTTCGGATCAGGTCGGCGTGGGTGCGATCGGTTTCAGCCTGTTCGTGAAGGCGCTCCGCCATGCCGGCCGCAGTTGTATTCTCAGCCAGTCTT
>QHVI01000038.1 GCA_003223515.1 Candidatus Angelobacter sp. Gp1-AA117 | reverse complement strand
CGCGTCTCGAAATTGTCCGTAGCGTCGAGAAGGAGGTCTGCATTCTCCAGCAGCGCTTCGATGTTTTCCGGCGTGAGGTCGGCCACCTCCGGCTGCACCCGCACCTCAGAATTAAATGCTGAAATTTTTCTGGCTGCGGCCACTGCTTTAGGCAGGGACTCAGCCGCGTCCGCCTCATCAAACAGCACCTGGCGCTGCAGGTTGCTGCTCTCCACGTAGTCGCGGTCGATAATCCGCAGAAAACCCACGCCCGCGCGCGCCAGCAGGCTGGAGACGCAGGCCCCGGTGGCTCCGCAGCCGACGATGGTGACTCTGGAGTGCGCGAGTTTCCTTTGGCCTTCAGGGCCAATGCCGGGAAACAGGATTTGCCGGGAATAACGGTCGCTGAAGTTCACTGACCTTTAATTATAGGTTGAACCGCAAAGGACGCTAAGGACGCAAAGGAGCATATCACCCAATATAATGCTGGGAGATGTTGCTAGGACAGAAAGACTTAAGCAGGGATTAAGAGAAACTTTGGCGGCCCTGTCTGGTTTGTATTGAGTAGACGCTCGGCAAAAAATAAGGGGCAAACAAACTGTTGCGGTTTCCACCAGTGTATCTGGCGTTGTTGTTATGGAGTGCTATTGCCGTGGTGTCGGTTGCCGCCCAGCAGAGTACTCCCGCCCAACCCGCAGCCAGCGCTTCACCTGAAACGCCGCAACGTCCCTTGACCAGCCTCAACAACCTGCAGGGACTTCCGGTCGCCGAGGTCCATGTTCGCAGTGCAGCCATTGAGAATCCCGCGTGGCTGGAGCCCTTGCTGGTGCAGAAAACCAACGAGCCGCTGGATAAATATAAGGTACGTGAGAGCGTGCAGGCTCTTTACAACACCGGGCGCTTCTCCGTGATTGAAGTGGAAGCGCAGCGCAATGCCAGGGGTGAGATTGTCCTGGTTTTCGATGCGCGGGAGAATTTTTTCTTCGGCTCCATCCTGGTGGAAGGTTCTTCTGATCAGCCCAGCGGCACGCAACTGCTGAATGCCAGCAAACTGAACCTGGGCGAGCAATTCAGTGAAGAAACGATCGCCGCCGCTATTGCCGGCATGCAGCATATCCTCCAGGAGAACGGCTACTATCGCGCTGCCATTCAGCCCTCTTACGAGTGGAACTCGAAAGACCAGGAAGTGAAAGTTCTTTTTGTGGTGAAAAAGGGCTCGCGTGCTCGCGTAGGACACATCGTAATCAGTGGGACGCCGGGCCTGGATCCGCTTCAGATTTCTGACATTGCCAAATTACATCCGGGCGACGAGGTCAGCGCCAACCGTACCACCCGGGCACTCCAGCGTCTACGCAAAAGGTATCAAGGCAGGAATCGTCTGGAAGCACAGGTGTCCATTACCCACAGGGACTATCGCCCTGAGAACAATACTCTGGATTACACCTTCGAGATTGTCCGGGGGCCGGTGGTTGACGTTAAAGTGGAAGGCGCAAATTTACGCACAGGCCTCGTCAAGAAATACGTCCCGATTTACCAGGAGAACGCGGTGGACGACGATCTGCTTGCTGAAGGCAGCCGTAACATACGCGACTATTTTCAGACCAAAGGCTACTTTGAAGCCAAAGTAGGATTCACGGCAAAAAATGATCCGGCCGCCGACCGCACCAACATAGTTTTTGATATTGACCAGGGCGAGCGCCACAAGGTGGTGGAGATCGAGATCACCGGCAACAGGTATTTTGATAAGGAAACGATTCGCGAGCGCATGCAGTTGCAGCCCGCCGGAGGACTGCAACTGCACGGTCTCTACAGCCAGTCAATACTGGCACGCGATGTGCGGAACATCGAGAGCCTCTACCACTCCAACGGCTTTCTTCAGGCCAAAGTTGCCGGCAACGTTCAGGATGATTATCGCGGTAAGAAGGGGGCGATCAAGGTATCACTGAAAGTTGATGAAGGGCCGCAAACGCTGGTCGGCACATTGAATATCTATGGAAACTCTGCCATCAGCACAGACACGCTGCGCAGCCTGATTCAGATGACCGAAGGCCAGCCCTACTCTGAAACCAATGCGGCGGCCGACCAGGTGCAGGTCACGAATTACTACTTCAATCGCGGATTTCCGGATGTGAGATTCGAGTCCTCAGCCAAGCCTGCGCCCCACAATCCTCAACAGGTGGACGTGACCTATAAGATCACCGAAGGCGAGCAGGTATTCGTGGATAATCTTCTCATCTCCGGCCTGCATTACACCAAGCCCTTTGTCGTACAGAGGGAGATGGCCATCCAGCCTTCCCAGCCACTGAGTCAGGAACAGATGCTGGAGTCGCAGCGCCGCCTGTACGATCTTGGCCTTTTTAACTCAGTGGAAATGGCGGTGCAGAATCCTGAAGGCGACGCAACCCACAAGAATGTGAACTTTCAGGTAGTCGAGGCTCGCCGCTACACATTTACCTATGGACTTGGCTTTGAAGTACAGACCGGGCAGCCCTCCAGTTCCACGCAGCCGCAGGGCAATACTGGGGCCAGCGCGCGTATATCGTTCGACGTGACGCGGCTGAATTTCCGTGGACGCGACCATACCATCACTCTCCAGACCCAGTACGGCAATCTGAAGAAGCATGCACTGATCAGCTATAGCGCCCCACGCTGGTGGGAAAACAAAAATCTGACCATGAACCTGACCGTGTTCTATGACGACACCTTTGACGTGCGTACCTTTGAAGCGCGGCGGCTGGAAGGTTCAGGCGAGATAAAACAATCATTGAATAAGGCCACAACTTTGCTTTACCGGCTTATCTATCGACGGGTCAGCATTCCGGAAGATACTCTTCTGATTGATCCCAGCCTGGTGCCGCTGTTTTCGCAGCCGGTGCGCGTGGGTATGCCTGCATTCACTTACCTGCGCGATACCCGCGACGATCCCACAGATTCCCATAAGGGAACCTTCAATACCTTCGATACCGGTGTGGCGTCCAACATCTTTGGTTCGCAGGCAAACTTCAGCCGCTTTATCGCGCAGAATTCTACTTATTATCAGTTCCACAAAAAGCGCTGGGTGTTTGCGCGCTCCACCCGCATCGGATTCGAAGAGCCTTTCAGCTCTACAGACTTCATCCCGCTGCCGGAGCGCTTCTTTGCCGGCGGCAGCAACTCGCATCGCGGATTCGGCGTGAACCAGGCAGGGCCGCGCGACTTGCAGACCGGCTTTCCTCTGGGTGGCCAGGCCACTTTTCTGAATAATCTGGAACTGCGCACCCCGCCGCTGCCGCTACCCTTTGTCGGCAACGATCTCAGTGCGGTGGTGTTCCATGATATGGGGAATGTATTTACCTCGGCGGGAGACATTGTGGACAGCCTTTTCCGGCAAACGCAACCCAGGCAGGACCAGTGCCTCAACCTTGCCAACCCGGTATGTAATTTCAATTACATCTCCCATGCCGTCGGCGGAGGGGTACGTTATCGCACGCCTATCGGGCCGGTGAGCTTTGATCTGGGCTATAACTTGAATCCGCCGGTCTTTCCCATAGTCAGGGAAAACCGGACCGATCAACTGCGCCACTTTAATTTTTTCTTTAGCATAGGACAGACATTCTGATGAGGGTTTGCTTTTACTTTGCGGTTCTGCTGCTCGCGTCCTCTTTCGGCGAGGCGCAGGTGGTCGACCGCATTGTGGCCGTGGTGAACCGGCAGGTAATTCTACAAAGCCAGTTGGAGCAGAGCACCCAGATACAGTTTCTGCTGGAGGGCAAGCCGCTTGAAAAGATTACGCCTGCGGATCAGCAGGTTGTGCTCGATCAGCTCATTGACCGCGCTCTGCTGGAGCAGCAGATCGTCACCAATTCCATGCTTGATCCCAGCCCTGACGAAGTGGCGGCCCGGCTGCGCGAACTGCGTTCCCAGATTCCCGGCGCCGCCAGCGACCAGCAGTGGCAGACCATGCTCTCCAACTATGGTGTAAGCCAGCACGATCTGGAAATGCAGATTATCGAGCAACTCAGGGTCTTCCGCTTCATTGATCTGCGCTTCCGTGCCCTGGCGCATGCCGACCGCACTGCGGTTATCGCCTATTACCAGGAAAAATTTCTCCCGGAATTGCGCAAGCGGAGCGCTCCTGAACCCCCACTCACCCAGGTTTCAGGCGAGATAGAGAAAATCCTCACCGAGCAGCGGGTCGATGAACTGCTGAATAGCTGGTTGCTGGCGCTGCGTTCCCAGGCGCATATTCGCAAACTCCCCATCGAATCCGGAGCGGCGGTGGGAGCCACGCCATGACGCTTGATCTTTCCGGAAAGTCTCAGGATTCCCCGGTACGCAAGAAACGAAAATGGCTGCGACTCATGGTTCCATTTTTTCTGCTGCTGGTACTGATTGTGAGCGCAGTCCTTTACCTGAACAGTAACTCTTTCCGGGAACTGATGCGCAGGAGAGTGGTTGCTGAACTGGAACGGACCAGCGGCGGCAAAGTGGAATTGCAGTCGTTTAGCTGGAAGCTTTCACGGCTGCAATTTGAGGCCAGGGGGCTTACCATTCACGGACTTGAAGGGGGCGACCAGGCTCCTTATATTCATGCTGACAGGCTTTTTGCCCAGGCGCAGATCATCTCTTTCTTTTCGCAACAATGGGGCATGCGCCTGCTGGTGATCGATCATCCGGTGATCCATCTGATTGTCTATCCTGACGGCACAACCAATCAGCCCACGCCAAAAGTGGCGCAGGGCAAAGATCCGGTGCAGGGCTTTCTCGATCTGGCTGTAGGTCACGTGGAGTTGAATAACGGCGAACTGCTGCTGAACGATCGGAGAATTCCATTCCAGCTTTCCGGGGAGCGTCTTAAGGCCGGAATGGGATTTTCGCAGGGTGATAAAAGTTACCAGGGCACAGCCTCCATGGCTGCGCTCTCTTTCCGTTACCGTGATTTTCAGCCGCTGCAGGGTTCTCTCGATACTCAATTCGTGCTGCGCAGTTCGCAACTGGAACTCAAGGCCATGAAGCTGGGCCTCGGACACTCTATCGTCCAGGCAGATGGAACCATTACTAATTTCACCAATCCTGAAGTACGGCTCAAATATACCGGTACCCTCGACCTGGCAGAAGCCGGCAAAATTGCCGGCATGCCGGAATTGCGCGCCGGCAGCCTGAATGTGAACGGCATTGCGGTGTACGAGAACAAGGGATACTTGGCGCAGGGCAATGCCGCCGGCCATAACGTAACATGGAAGCAGGCAGCGACGAACATCGCCGGAGTTGATTTCTCCTCACCATTCATCGTCACGCCCGACAAGATTTCTCTGCCTCATCTTGCCGTGCACGCTTTGGGCGGCAACGCACAGGGAACGGTTCAAATTGCAAAGTGGCAAAGCAAGTCCCGGCATGGCAATGCCACCCTTCACATCCTGAAGATGCAAGCCAGAGACATGGCAGTGCTGGTCTCCAGTGCGCGCTGGCCTTTGGACAGGATCAATCTGGCTGGACTGGTTTCCGGCGATGTGAATGCCACCTGGACCGGATCACCGGAACATGCCATGGCCGAGATCAAGCTGGAAGTAAATTCTCCGGCGAATCCTGCGCCCCGGCAGGTCCCGCTCACCGCGCAGTTGCAGGCCAGGTATTACGGGACCACCGAAATGCTGGATGTAACCTCGCTCACCTTAGCGACCCGCGCGATTCGCCTGAATGCGACCGGAACTCTCGGTTCCGAGAGCGCACAATTAAAAGTCAGCTTCAATGCCGGCGATTTGCACGAATTGCAGCCGGTGCTGGCCGCCTTCAGCCCCGGCACTCGCATTCCCGTAGAGGTAACCGGAAGGGCATCATTTAACGGCGTGATCTTCGGCAAGCTGAATGCCCCCTCGGCGCGCGGACATCTTGACCTTGAAAACTTCGATACCTTGTTCACGGCGTCATCCTCGTCAAAAGTGACGCATCGGGTACATTGGGATTCATTTACCGGTGACATCCTCTATACACCTTCCATGCTCTCTGCGCAGAATGGCATTCTGAAACGCGGCAATGCGCAAGCCGCATTTTCCGGCAGCGTGAGCCTCAGGAACGGCGGTTTCGATGAAAACACCAGCCAGATCACCGCGGTTCTGCGGGTACAAAATGCCGGCATCAGCGATCTTCAGCCGCTTTTTGGGTTCAATTATCCGATTATCGGAGAAGTGAATACTGACGTGCGCGTAACCGGAACGCTCCACAACTTGCGGGGCAGCGGCGCCGTACAGGCCGGCAAGCTGACCATCTACGGCGAGCCGTTTCGCTCCTTTCGCGCGGACGTGAATTTCGCCGGAGGCGAGGCCCAGTTCAATAACATCGTCCTGGGCCATAACGGCGCGCAACTCACCGGTTCGGCAGGCTACAAATTCCTCGACAAGATTTTCCGTTTCGATCTCACCGGAAAGAATGTTGAACTCGCCGATTTTCGCCGCTTCCAGCCCCAGCGCCTTACCATGGCGGGTAAGGCGGATTTTCATGTCTCCGGTTCCGGCACTCTCGCCACGCCAAATATCAACGCACAACTGAATTTCCATAAGCTGGTGCTGAATGGTGAAGAAGTAGGCGACCTCAATGCGGTGGCTGAAACTCACGGTGAAGAGATGCTGCTGCGCGCACAATCGAATTTCGAGAATGCGCTCCTGAACATCAACGGCAGCCTGCGCCTGCGTGATAACTTTCCCGGCCAGCTAACCATCAAGTTCGAGCATCTCGATTTTGATCCGTTGATTCGCGCTTATCTCCAGGGACGCATCACCGGCCACTCTTCGATGCAGGGCTACATTGATATTCATGGGCCGTTCAAGTCGCCGCGTGATCTCACTATCCTTGGCAACATCGACCAGCTGGCCGCCAACGTGGAAAACGTGAAGGTGCAAAACGATGGTCCTATCCGCTTCACCATGGGAAATCAGGCCGTTCGTGTGGAGCAATTCCATATCGTCGGCGATGACACCGATCTGACCCTGCGCGGTGATGTGCAGGTGGCCCAACCCCACAACCTGGATTTGCACGCGGATGGCCACCTGAGCTTGAAACTGCTCCAGAGTTATAACCCGAACCTGATCGCTTCAGGAGAGTCCACGTTTTCCGTTTACCTGACTGGAACGGCCGCGCTGCCGCAGATGCGCGGGCATCTGGATATCAACAACGGCGCGATTGCCGTCGTCGATCTGCCTAATGGTCTGAGCAAGATCAAGGGCCGCCTGGCCCTGGCGAATGATCGCTTGCAGATTGAAAACCTCACCGCGCATACCGGCGGCGGGGAACTGGCGCTGGGCGGGTTCATCGCGTACAGAAATGGCGTCTACTTTGACGTGACCGCTACCGGCAAAGACGTACGTCTGCGTTATCCGCCGGGGCTTAGCGCTTCAGCCAATGCCGATCTGCGCTATACCGGTTCAGCGCAAAGCTCCCAGCTTTCGGGCACCGTGACCATCATCCGCTTCTCTATGGACCCGAACTTCGACTTTGCGCAGTATCTGGCGCGCGCCAAGACTCCATCCACGCCCACGCTCAATCCCTTTCTCGATAATCTGCGGCTGGATGTTCACATTCTCTCCACGCCGGAGTTGCGTGTGGAAACCTCGCTGGCTAAGCTTTCCGGTGATGCCGATCTGCACATTCGCGGTACGGTGGCGACCCCGGCGGTTTTAGGGCGCGTGAACATTGCTGAAGGCAACATCTCCTTTAGCGGTACCCGTTACCGCCTGGATCGCGGCGACATCACATTCAGTAATCCGCAGATGATTCAGCCGGTGATCAACGTGGAGATGTCGGCGCGCGTCCGCGGATACGACATTGCCATAGGCTTCCATGGCCCGGTGGAAAAGCTCAGCATCACCTATCGTTCTGATCCGCCACTGCCCAGCAGCGATATCATCGCCCTGCTGGCTTTCGGGCGCACCCGCCAGGAGGACATCTATAGTATCCAGCCTGCCCAGACGCTGACCACCTCAGATGCCATGCTGAGCCAGGCCTTGAACTCCGCTTCCAGCAGCCGTGTCCAGAAGCTATTTGGCGTGGGCAGCGTTAAAATTGACCCGCAAGGGGTAGGCACGGCCGCCAATAACCTGGGGCCGCGCATTACCATTGAGCAACAGATCAAGAACAACCTGACGCTCACCTACATCACCAACCTGACCCAATCCACGTCAGAACAGGTGATTCAGGTGGAATACAACGTAAGCAGAAGCGTCTCCATCGTAGCTGTGAGAGACCAGAACGGGATTCTGGGGTTCGATGTTCGTATTCGCAAGCGGAAGAGATGAACAATGAGTCCTGAACAAGACAAGCCCTTTCTTGACGAGCGTTCTTCCATGGTGGAGCAGCAGCTCCATTGTCGTGGCATTCATGATGAGCGGGTGCTGGCGGCCATGAACAAGGTGCCACGCCACCAATTTGTGAGCCAGTACAACTGGCCTGAAGCTTATGCCGATCACCCAATTGCCATCGCCGAGCAGCAAACTACATCGCAACCCTACATCATTGCCTCCATGCTTCAGGCGGCGGAGATCCAGCCCACCGATCGCGTGCTTGAGATAGGAGCGGGCTCCGGATACCAGACCGCCGTATTGGCCGAACTGGCGAACCATGTGGTGGCCATTGAGCGGTACACCACGCTGACCGAAGAGGCCCGGCGCGTGCTCGATCAGTTGGGTTACACCAATGTCACGCTGGTCACCGGCGATGGAACGCTGGGAATGCGTGAATACGCGCCTTATGATGCCATCATTGTTTCAGCCGCTGCACCTCATGTGCCTCCTGCATTGATTGAGCAACTGGCCATTGGTGGAAGACTGGTGATTCCGGTAGGCAATGCCCAGCAGCAGATGCTGGAAGTCGTGCGCAAGCAGCGCGACGGCATCACCGTGGATGGCCTGGAGGGCTGCCGGTTTGTGCCTCTCATTGGCCAACAGGGTTTCGCGGCGTAGACCTCTTTCTGATTGATTTACCGCAAAGGACGCGAAGGACGCAAAGGTAACAAGTAGCTGCTAGCTTCTAGCTCCTAGCCGCTAGAACAATCAAGTTCGTCCCAAGCCGCGAAGAATTTCTGGGCTCTTTTCTGCGTTTTACCCAATCTTCTGATTCGCGTAAATTCGCGCGATTCGCGTCCTTCGCGGCTTACTTCCCAGATCTCCAACAGCTTTCCTCTGTGCCCTTTGTGAAACCTTTGTGCCCTTTGTGGTTAGCTTTTGGTTGTGGCTTCGCTACGCTGTGGTAAAACTCCCGAGCATCTTTCGGTAAAATAGCTGGTGCGCTTTTTCCGTGACATGCTTACTACCCTGGAGATGATCAAGTGGGAGCACTCCATCTTTGCTCTCCCATTTGCTTTCTGTGGCGCCATGCTGGCCGCCGGTGGACTCCCCGCAATCTCGCAGCTTGGATGGATCGTGCTGTGCATGATCTCTGCACGTTCTGCCGCCATGGCATTCAACCGTCTCGCCGACGCGCAGATTGACGCCGCCAACCCGCGCACCGCCACCCGCGCGATTCCGGCTGGGGTACTCTCGCAAAAGTTTGCGGCTATTTTCGTCACAGCTACTTGTGTGATCTTTGTTTTTTCCGCCGCACAGCTCAACCGCCTCACGCTTTATCTGTCGCCACTGGCGCTCGCCATTGTGCTGCTCTATTCATTCACCAAGCGCTTTACTCGCTGGTCCCACTTGGTGCTCGGCTTGGCTCTGGGTATTGCTCCTGCTGCCTCATGGATCGCCATCCGTGGCTCGCTCGATCTGCGTATCCTGCTGCTCACGGCTGCGGTCACGTTCTGGGTGGGCGGCTTTGACGTTCTCTATGCCTGCCAGGACATCGACTTTGACCGCAACTTCGGCCTGAACTCCATTCCCCAGGCATGGGGTATTCGCACCGCGCTGGCTATTGCCCGCGTCCTGCACATCCTCATGCTGGTGCTGCTGCTGGTGCTGGTCTTTGCTTTTGGACTGGGCAAGATCGCCTTGATGGGAGTGATTGTGGTAGCCCTGCTTCTCGCCTATGAGCATTCTCTAGTCTCGGCTTCCGATCTGAGCAAACTCAACGCCGCCTTCTTCACCATGAACGGAGTGATCTCCGTGGTATTTTTCCTCTTCGTAGCTTCTGACCTGCTGCTGCGTTGAAATCACTAAGTTTCACCCTTGGCGCCCTTCGCGGTAATTCCCCCCGGAGAGGCTGAGTGCTTGCAAACTCCAGCTACTTTGGACTACCGTTTACCTGAATGCGCCGTATGGGTTCACGAGTTTTCCTTCTGGCTGTCTTGTGGCTGGCAGCGTCAGCCTGGTCGCCTGCGCAAATTGCCCTTTCCAACTCTTCCGGAACCGAGACTTACAAACTTCAAGGCGAGGTAGTTAACTCGATCACAGGCGAAGGCATTCCCTATGTCCTGGTGACGGTTAGCTCTGAAAACAAGCAGGCGCTGCTCACCGGCACTGATGGCCATTTTGAATTCGCGGGATTACGCGCCGGCCGCGTGACCGTGACCGCGTCTAAACCGGGCTTTTTTGAGGACGGCGAACAGAAGATTTCAAACACCAATAAGCCTGGTAGAATTTTCGTCAGTGATCGTTCAAATGGCAGGTATGCCATGAAAGGCCTTGGTGTCAGCATTGAGATCGGTCCTGATACCGTGCCGGTCACCTTCAAACTAATGCCGGAAGGCATTATCACCGGCCATATAGAGGATTCAGGCGGAGAGCCTATTGAGAGGGCATTCATACGGGTAGAAGCCATTGTAATTTCTGATGGGCGCAAGCTCTGGACACAAATGGCGGGAATTACCAGCAGGGAAGATGGAACCTTTCGCATCGCCAATCTGCATCCCGGCCGCTATTACGTCAGTGTTCATTCCTTAACTCGGGGTCGCACCCTTGAAGATGTCAATGCGGCGAATCCGGTAGGATATCCGTTGAGCGTCTATTATCCCGCCGCTCCTGACCGCGCTTCAGCCGCGCCCATAGACATCGCTGCCGGGCAGCGCGTTGAAATTCAGTTTGCTCTCAAGTTGCAGCCGGTTTTCAAGGTTTCCGGTAACGTAAGTGGGCAGAGCAATGTCCAGAGTGTCAATATCCGGCTGCTTTCCTCGACCGGTGAAGATCTTGGTTTGCCTGGGCGTTTCTATCCTGCCGATGGAAGGTTCGAAATACAGGGAGTTCCCGCGGGCAATTACCGGCTTGAAGCTCGCGGCGACAATAGGGGGGAATTGCCGTTGCATGTAAGCGGCACTCTGAATGGCGTCCATGTGGTTTTGCGGCCCAAGACCTCCATTCCGGTGATCATACGCAATGAAGCCACCAGAGCACCGGAAATGAAGCTTGAGAACTTCGGGCCTCATCATGGTATACCCATATCGTTAATGGCTCACAGAAGTGATCTGGAGCATGACTTCACGTCGACTGGTCTCGAGCAGCACAGTGACGACGGCCCGCCGGCGCTCAATGTTGAGCCCGGCAAGTATGCCGTGGATTTATCTGTGCTTTACGGCGGAGTCTACGTGCAGTCCGCCCGTTATGGAGATATAGACCTTCTGCGCGAAGAATTGATCGTGCAGCCTGCTGCTCCCCGTCCGATTGAGGTGGTGCTGCGCGACGATGGCGCCAACCTTCAGATCAAAATCGCGGGAGCCGAACGAAATGCCACCAGCTCCGTGGTGGTTGTGCCGGAAGCTGCGCCCAACCAGCTCAAAGTGGCCCACGTAGGCGGTGATGGAGAGGGAGGCTTTGTCATGGGCTTTATCAATGGGCTCGCGCCCGGCGATTACAAGGTGTTCGCCTTTGACAGCATCGAAACCATGGAATTCAGGAATCCTGAAGTTCTGAAGCAGTACAACGCCAAAGCAGCACAGGTCTCCCTGACATCGGGCATGACCTCCAATGTCTCAGTGGAGTTGATTCATACCAGTCAATGATGCGCTTCTTCTCACTCACTCTTGTGTTTGTTCTGTTTGCGGCGGCGCTGGCCACAGGGCAGCCCCAGGCAAAGCCGCCCGCCACCTTCGAGATCAGCGGCACTGCCGTGGATTCTCTGACCGGCCAGCCTCTCACGGGAGTTCATGTGGCTGTTGCCCAGGTCACAGCGCGAAACAATTTCCGCATTGTAGTCACAGGAGAAGATGGAAAATTCTTCTTCGATGGCCTGGCCAGGGGGAAATATGCCTTGACAGCCCAGCGCATAGGTTATCTCACGCAGTCCTTTGATCAGCATGGGCAATACTCCACGTCCATCGCCGTAGGGCCGGGTCAGGATGCGCGCGGCCTGATTTTCCGCGTACGTCCGCAAGCTTCTATCTCCGGACAGGTCGTCGATGAGCATAATGAGCCGGTGCGCAACGCGCGGGTCATTCTGTTCCAACAGAGTGCTCCGGGCGAACCCGAAAGACAGGCGGTTCGCGGCCGCACTACTACAGACGATGAAGGCGTCTTTTACTTTGCCCATCTCTTCCCGGAGAAGTATTTCATCGCGGTGGAGGCCGAGCCCTGGTACGCGCAGCGGCAACCGATCAACTTCGCGCGGACGATCTACGCAGATTCTTTTGGAAATCGTTCCGTACCTCAGGATAGCCCTCCCCAACCCAGAGAAGATGTGCCCAAGTCACCGCTCGATGTCGCTTACCCTGTTACTTACTATCCCGGCGTAACTGACCCTGCCAGTGCAGGCAGCATTGCGGTAACTGCTGGAGAGAAGTTCACTGCCGACATTGTCCTGCAACCGGTTCCGGCAATCCACTCCCGCATTACCGTGGCCGGTCCTGATTCGAAACAGCATTTCAGCGGGGATCTGCGGCAGCGAGTCATGGGTGATACATTCGGCGGGTTCAGCGCAAGCGTCATCGAAATCTCTCCTGGGGTACTTGAGGTCTCCGGCGCACCGCCAGGACACTATGAATTGAACCTCAATACTTATGATGAAACAGGAAATCATCCGGCTATAAAGGGCGAAATTGATCTGGCTGACGGCACTGAAGCGGGTTCTTTCCAGGTAGGGGCTGCCCCGGTCGCGCTCACCGGTGCAGTGAAATTCGATACCGATGAGGATCCGCCCACGCGCGGCAGCATAGTATTGCGCAATCGAAAATCAGGTGAGGCGAGCGTCGGCAACATCTCCGATCATGGAGAATTTGAAATCCAGGGCGGGGTTCAACCCGGTTCTTACGACGTGACTGCTTCAGCCTTTAACCAATCTCTGCTGAGTGAGTTGATCGCCACCGGCGCAAAGGTGACCGGGCACAGCCTGGAAATCAAAGACAACACACCGGTAAAACTCACCGCGGTTCTCACGCGCGGGCTTGGGCAGGTAACCGGCGTGGCGCTGCGCGACGACAAACCCGTAGCCGGGATCATGATTGTGCTTGTTCCTGAAGATCCGCTGCATCATGCCCAGTTGTTCCGCCGCGACCAGAGCGATAGCGACGGCACTTTTACCTTGCCTTCAGTGGTGCCGGGGAAATATACGGTGCTGGCCATCGCCGATGGCTGGGAACTCGACTACCGAAGTCCTGACGTTCTTAAACCTTATATGGCGCACGGTACTCCCATACAAGTGGAAGATAAAGGGAAGTACGAAGTGAAGGTCAACATCCAATAGTCATTTGCAAGATTATGATGACAAAGCGTTCTGAAAAGCAGATGCTTGCGAACACTTCCACTTTCCTGGGTGTCCTTAAGGTGAAAATGCAGTAATGGCTATGAATAAGGAACAACCTTCAAAACGTGCCAAGCGGAGTATGCGAGCCTCCGATATGCAATCCACGCTTACTCTGGAATCCATAGTGGCTCAAATTACTCCTGACAATCAGCATCAGGAGCAAGATTGGGGCGAGCCGGCCGGGAACGAAGTCTGGTAAGAATCGAGTACTCAGAACCCCCTGCTTTCCATTATCATTAAAGTACATGGATACAGCTATTTCCACTGCGCACCGGCACGGGTTCCAGACTGATGATCCGCGCCTCCAGCCTATTGCCGACAAGGTTTTTGCCCGCGAACGCCTGAACTTTGAAGATGCGGTCTCGCTCTATCGTTCAGCGGACATCCTGGCGATTGGCTGGCTCGCCAACCAGGTGCGTGAACGGCTGCACGGCAATGTGGCTTATTTCAATGTGAATCGCCATATCAATCCCACCAACGTCTGTGTAGCTGCCTGCCGGCTTTGCGCTTTTGGACGCAAGAAGGATGCTCCCGGCGCTTACACCATGGCGCTCGAAGAGGCTTATCAGACTGCCGCCTCCGGATACTCTGAAGCTGTGACCGAGTTCCACATTGTGGGCGGGCTGCATCCTGACCTGCCGTTCCAGTACTACCTCGATCTGATTGCCGGATTGAAAGAGCGTTTCCCGCAGGTGCATATCAAGGCGCTCACCATGGTCGAGATTGCCTTTCTGGCCAGGCGTGGCAAGCTGACCATTGAAGAAACTCTCCGGCAGCTCAAAGGTGCCGGGCTCGACTCATTGCCGGGCGGCGGGGCAGAGATTTTCAATGAGCGTGTGAGGCGCGTGATTTGCGATCACAAGATCGATGGCGACCAGTGGCTGGAGACAGCACGTACGGCTCATAAGATCGGGCTAAAATCCAACGCCACGATGCTCTATGGCCACATCGAGAACGAAGAAGATCGCGCTGACCACCTGCTGCGGCTGCGCAATCTTCAGGACGAAACCCACGGCTTCCAGACCTATATTCCTCTGGCCTTCCATCCGGCCAACACACCGCTCCAGCATCTCTTCACCACCACCGGCATGCTCGACCTGAAGCAGATCGCCATCGGGCGGCTGGTGCTCGACAACTTCTCACACATCAAGGCCTACTGGCAGATGATGTCGCCTAAGATCGCTCAGATTGCTCTGCGCTTTGGAGCCGATGACATCGATGGCACGGTGATCGAAGAGAAAATTTATCACGATGCCGGAGCAACCACTCCGCAGGGCCTGCGCCGCCGTGAGCTGGTGCGCCTGATCACCGAGGCCGGACGCGAGCCGGTGGAGCGCGACACCATGTACCGCCCCGTCACCAGGACAGAGACATCCTTCACGATTTCTGTTTAGCCGAAGCACACCAACCCCTTCCACCGCAGAGGGCGTAGAGAACGCAGAGGAAGCAAAAAGTAGTTCATGTGTTGAACTTGGCGGTGTGTTGCTCCCTCGGGATTTTATCTGCGTAAATCAGCGCTCATCAGGCGTTATCCGGGGTAAGGTTTTTAACTCTTCTGTAATCCACAATTTAGCCATAGTTGGTTCTCTGCCTATGCAACGCAGAATTTTTCGGTTGCGTCTCACATTGCAGGTGTAAAATCTGCAACATACTGAGGGCCTGCGGACCTTCTTTCGGGATCTTCTCCCAACGCCGAGGCACATGATGAATGTCCACATCAGCTACAAAGCAGGAAAGACTCCAGAAATAGAACGGGAATTTCAGAACCAGCTTAAAAAGCTGGAACGCAGGCTGCAGGCCTTTAACCCCGATCTGGTGCATTTTCATGCGATTGTGGACGAGCAGAACGGACAGGGCGCAAGTACCTCGCTCAACCTGCGCCTGCCTACCGGACAGATGGCGGTGCAGAAATCAGGGGAGAACATCATGGCGGCGGTCAAGAATGCTTTTGCCGACCTGCTTTCTCAACTCAACAAACACAAAGAGCTGCTGCGCGGCCAGTGGAACTGGAAATCGAGGCGCGGCTCCGGACGGCAGCAGATCGTCGAACCTGCAGTTCCGTTTGAACAGACCTTTGCCGCAGTGAAACCTGATCAGAATGCAGACCGGCAGAGCATACCTGCAGGTACAAACGGCGATATCAGAAATTGGGTGAATGCCAACCTTGATCGTCTGGAGAAATTTACAGACCGGGAACTCGGACTAAGGGTTGCTACCGGCCAGATACACCGGGACCAGGTTACTCGTGAAGAAGTCATTGATGAGGTCATCATGAATGCTCTTTCTGCAGAGCAGGGCCTGCCCGAGCAGCTTTCCATCGAAAGCTGGTTCTACCGGCTGGCATTGAAAGCCATTCGCCACCTGGGCGAATCCAATGCCGATACCGCCAATGTCTCGCTCGATGCTCCCGCGGGTGTGCAGAATGTGACCGGCAGCGATGAAAATGTGCTGCAATACCACCAACCGGATGACGCGCTGCACGAAGAAAGCGTGATTCCTGACGACAACGTGCGCACGCCTGAAGAGATCGTCAGCAGTGAAGAAATGGTGACCCAGCTTGATTTCGTGCTGCGCGAGCTAAGACCGCAGGACCGCGAGGTCTTCGTCCTCTACACTCTGGAAGGTTTTACCATAGATGAAATTTCCCGCATTACTGATCTGCCCGCCGATCGCATTCCGAAATCCATCCACAATGCGCGCACCATCGTTCAGCAGAAGCTTCCACCGCAGAACGAGTTCCGCCGAAGTTTGCTGCGCCATTCTCGCGTGGCCTGACCAGCGGTATCTTTAAGCGGTTTCAAAATTGATAAAAGGAGACAGGAACGCAATGATAACTCGTGAAGAGATTCGTCAGCTTGCGCAGGCCGAGTCACCCTCCGGATGCGCCGTCAGTTTTTATTTTCAACCGCAGACTCCGAAAGACAAATCTCACCGCGAGGAGGCCATTCTGGTAAAAGACCTGGTCAAAGATGCTGTGCGCAAGGCGGAGCGCAATGGCAATCATCAGGCGCTGCGTGACGACCTGCAGAAGATTCTGGAAATGGCAGAGCGCCTGCATGGAAACCATTCACGCGGCAAGGTGATCTTCGCCTGCGGCGAGCAGGGAATCTGGCGCGAGATGGATGCTCCTGCTCGCCTGGGACGCTCTACCATCATCGTGAACTCCCGCTTTCATCTCATGCCCCTGGTGGCCGCTTATTCCAGCCTGCCGAAAACTTGCATTGCCCTGGTGGATCGCGAGAAAGCCCGCATCTTTTCGCTGCACGAAGATGAATTGACACAGAAGCCGGAGCTTGAATTCGGGGCGCTGCCGCATATGGGCAAGAGCGATGGATGGGGCGGCTATGATGCCGGACACCGCGAGCGCCACGTTGAAAATGAAGTCATGCATCACTTCAAGCAATTTGCCGAGTCGCTGCAGGTATTATTGAACCGCGAACCATATGACGCTTTGTTGATCGGCTGCCGCGACGAAACCTGGCCCGAAGTCGAGGCCCATCTGCATACCTATGTAAAACAACGTTTGATTGGCCGGTTCCTGGTTGATCCGGGCATGGCCAGTGGCGAAGAAGTGCGCGATCATGCGGAACGCATCCTCAGTGAACACCTGAGTTCCGAACAGCAGGCCTTGATTCGCGAAGTAGCAGGTGAAGCGCAGCGCAATGCCCGCGGCGCTGTAGGATTACGCCACGTGCTCAACGCGCTGGAACGCCAGGAAGTACAGACTCTGCTGGTGAGCCGCGATTTCCAGGCTGAAGCCGTGGAGTGCACCAACTGCCGCCATCTCGACACCCGCATGGTGAAGAATTGCGCCATCTGCGGCCGGGAGACGCGCGAGATCAGCGATGTCTCAGATGCGCTGGTGGGCCTTGCTATCCGCAACGGCGCTGATATCAGGTTCGTGGATGGCGATGCTGCCCTGGAGCGCGTCGGACGTGTAGGCGCGCTGCTGCGCTTCCGCGCCGACCAGAACACCCCGCAAAAAATCGCCGTGTGACCGAAAAACTTTAACCGCAGAGGGCGCAGAGAACGCAGAGAAGAATGGGTAAATGGGTAATTTGGTAAATACCTCTGCGTCCTCTGCGCCCTCTGCGGTGAAAGCCTTTGGTTGTGGCTCGCCACGCTGTGGTTAATAAACTCGAAACCCTCCTTAACTTTTCTTAAACAACTCTTTCTTTAAACCGTGTTTTTACTGTCAGGGCACAGATGAACAGGCCCGGAGGGAACAAAACAATGAAACGCACTATAGTCGGACTTCTCTTATTCGGTGTGATGGGTTCTGGAGCATTGATGGCCCAGGACGGCTATTATCGACGCGATTTTCGTAATGACCGCCGCGATATACGGCAGGACGAGCGGGCCATCGACCATGACCGCTGGGAACTGCGGCGGGATCTTCGTGAAGGCAACTATGCCGCCGCCCGGCGCGAGCGCCAGGAAATTCGCGAACGCCAACGCGATGTTCGCAACGATCGCCGGGATAGCCGGCACGATCGCCGCGACTATTACTGGGATCGCAGGTAGTTGCAGGTAACGATATAGACAAGGGGAAGGAAAGGGCAGCCTGGAGGTGGGCTGCCCTTTGGGTTTCTGCTGCGTTCTCTGCGCCTCCGCAGTTAAAGAGCTACATCGATGCTCGTTTTACCACCGCCGCCAAGGCCCGATTCTTCTCGTATTCCGAGCCAATCGAATTCGCTGTGCTGATGTATTTCTCCCGCAAAGCGCCATCCAACGGATACTTGCTGGCCACCGCCAGCAGCACCCGCGACTTTTCATAATCAGCGTGAATGTGGCTGGCAGCATCCAGGATGCGGGTGACCGCCGCCGGGCTGAGTTTGTTCTTGTCCATCAGGGCCAGCAGGCTGCGTGAACGCTCGTAGTCGGTGCCAATGGAATCCACTACGTTCAAATAGCTGCCCATCTGGTTTTCATCGAATTTGCTCGTGCCCGCCAGCGCCAGCAGAATGCGCGATTTTTCATAATCAGTGTGGATGGTGGACGTAGCCTCGAGAATCTTGCCGGTAGAAGCGCCGCTGATGTTATGGTTCTGCATCAGCGCAATCAGGCTGTGCGACTTCTCATAATCCGTATGAATCTCCGGCACCAGCTTCAGGTAGGTGGAGATTTCGTTTTCGTCAAAGCTCTTCATCTCCGCCAGCGTCACCAGGATACGGGACTTCTCATAGTCAGTCTTGATGGTAGCCGCTGACTCCAGTGCCATGCGGATGTTTTCCCTGGAGAGATTCGGCATTTTCAGCAGCGTGATCAGGACGCGCGCGTGTTCATAATCGGTCTTCAGATGATTTGCAGCCGTGAGAAAGGCAGTACGCGATGCCTCATCCTTCATCGGATATTTCTGGGCCACCTCCATCAGCACACGCGCCATCTCGTAATCGGTCTTGATCTGCTCTCCCGCCTGGGTGATGATGCGGTTCACGATAGGAGCCGGCAGGTCCGGCTGGTCGAGCAGTTTGCGGAAGTAGAGGCCGCGAACGTAATCATTCTGGAGACTGCTGATCTCGTCGAGCACTGCCTGCGGGCCGCCTTTTTTCAGCAGCATGGGAACGCGGCTGTCGGCGGCAAAGCCGGTGGTGCGCTCCAGGCTCAAAAGGAAGCGCGAGAACCATGCCCTGGCATTCTGGTCGAACTGCTGTTGCGTTCCATTGACCTTGTACTCATATTGCAAGCCGTTGCCGGAGGGCGTAACCCTCACGTGGCGCAGCTCTGCTCCGTGGCGTTCATTCACTTCAAAATATCCGCCGGAAGAGATGCTCTGCAGCTCCAGGGCGTCGGCACTGAAGCGGATGTCGCCTTCTGCGTGCAGATCGACCTGGCAGTCATCGCCCGACCACGAAGCAATCCATTTCCTGTATCCATCATTGTCTTCAATATCTACATGGGAGTTATGCTTGCCACTGCCGTTGCATCCTTCGATTCCCGATGAGCCAACATGCTGTTGAGCAGCAGGCGGAGCAGGTGGAGCAGGCGGCGTGGAAGGCTGCTGTGGAACTGCCATGACGGGTGCATTCGCACCCACCAACGCAGGGGCGGGCGGTGCGACGATGACCGATGGCGCAGATGCCATGGCAGGCGGCGCTGCGGTTGGCTCGGCGATTGTCGGTTGTCCGGGTGCTGCGGGCGCTACTACCGCCGACGGTGCAGAAGGCGCCACCGGTTGAGCATGGATCGCAGGGGTGCCCGGCACGGCTGGCGCTGCAGCAGAAGCATTGCCGGTGGGCGCGGATGTCTTCTGTGGTCCGGCGGCCTGGATTGCTGCGAGCGGCAGCACGATGCAGAGAGTCAGCCCAGCAGCCGCGAGCATCATCTTGCGCGAGACAGAGCCCCGGACGACTGCGGGATTCAGCAGAGCAAGAACCCGTCCTTCCAGTTGCGAGCGGCGAGCCATGGCCAGGGCAGCACTCAATTCCGGATGCCGCAACGAAGAGGCGATCTCCAGCAGTTCGTGCGCGTATTCCGACGGTTTGGTTCCTGCGGCAAGCACGTAATCATCACAGGCGCGTTCGCACTCCGCCCTCATGGCTCTCACCGTGATCCATACCAGCGGATGGAACCAGTACATGGCGGCTGCCAGGCGAGCGATGAATTGGGTAAGAGCATCCAGCCTCTTGATGTGCGCCAGCTCGTGCTGCAACACAGCGTGGCGGCGCAGCGGAGACCACTCGGCGTAATCCGGGGATAGAACGACTTTGGGACGCAAAGTGCCCGCAGCCAGTGGAACATCTGTATCGTGGCTCTCCAGCAGTTCTACCTGCCTGCGGATTCCCAGCTCAGAGGCAACATGCTGAATATGATTGCGCCACACCGGATCACCCAGAGGCGCTGCCTTGCGAATGAGTTTGAAGAGACGCAGCTTGCCCAGAAAGAAGCGTCCGGCCAGAAGCGCTGCCCCCATAATCCAGAGCATAAGCACAAGCTGATTCCAATTCACGCTGAAGCTGCGGGTGGCAGAGGGCGCGGATGCGGTTGCAGACACAACCGGCAGTGGCTGATCCGCTGGCGTGGACGCAGATGGAAGCGCTGCTGCCGCGTGCTGCGTGCTCTGCCTTGTGGTTGCCGGCACAACGTCTCTTGTCTTCCTCACCGACGCCACCGACAGCTGAATGGCCAGCGTGCTCTCGGTGTTTGCAGCCGGAATATCTTTCACATTCTGATTCCATGCGATTTGCGGAATGCCGGGCACATGCCACGCCGGCATCAGCAAGGTGATTGCAGGCAGCAGCAGCGCCGCGCATAGAAAGAATGTCAGCAGCAGGTGGCGTGTTGCCGCCGAGCGATTTCTGAGAAGGCGAAGGGCCAGGCAGGCGATAGCCAGAAGAATCGTAGCTTTTGCCGATGCATCGACGAGGATTGCAATCATCTGGTTCATGGTTATCTCCCTTCCTGCCGGACTTTCTTCACCAGTTGTGACAGGTATTGCCTATCTTTGCTGGAAAGCCTGGTGTCGGAAATCTCCAGCAGGGCAGCCACAGCCTGCTCGGCAGAGCCGCCGAAGAATGTCCTCACCATGTGCTTGAGCGCCGAGGTGCGTACCTGCGCCGTATCCAGGGCTGGCAAATAGACGTATTTCAGCCCTTCTTGTTCATGCCGAAGATAGCCTTTATCTTCCAGAAATCCCAGCATGGCCCGGACAGCCGAATAGCTGGGCGGGTCGGGAAGTTCGGCGCGAACCTCTGAGACAGAAGCTTTGCCGCGCCGGAAGACCACATCCATGATCTGCCGTTCGCGGCGTCCAAATTCCAGGTGTTTTTCAGCGGGCAAGGTAGATGCCTCCTGCTAATGCACTAGCACATGCTAATACATTAGCAGGGATTGTCAAGAGGGAAAGTTTCATTTTTTTACCGCAGTCGGACATGGGACTAACGTCCCACCCAGAAAACATGAAAATTGCGCTTCGGGTTAAGGTATCCACCGTAAGCACCCAGCTATTTTTAGGGCAGCTATTTTTAGGGCAGGGAACGCCAAGGAAATGGGTAAATGAGTAATTTGGTAAATGGGTAAATTATAGGAATGAAGATGCCTTTCTTTGTGATTGAATTACCCATTTACCAAATTACCCATTTACCCAATCTTCCCTGCGTTCTCTGCGGTTGAAGCTGTTCACGGCTCTTTCGAGATGTACGGAGACACCGGCGATGGTGGCGCTGGGGCCGGCACTTCATTATTCTCGAGCAGTCTCTCGTATTCCGGCAGGCCGCGGAACAAGCCTTCTCTTTTTTCCAAAGGTTCGGTGCTGCCTTCAGGCGCGGTGATGAAAGCGCAGAACTTCTCCTGCACTTTCAAATTGTGGTTGAACTGGTCGAGCCACAGGAACTGTCCCTGCTCGTTGATTTCCAGGAACCACCACTGGCCCTCATAATCCACGGCGAAATCCAGCGAACCAAAGCACACGCCAGACTGCTGCGCAAATTCCAGCACTCCTTTTTCCACCTCTGGAGGCGTAGCAATGAACTCTACCTCGATGTGGCCCTGTCCTGCATCCTGTCGCCAGTCGAGAGAGCCTTTGGGGGTGCGCAATGAATAGGAATAAACACGATTTCCCAGCAGCACCATGCGCACGTCGAATTGCTTGACCACCATGTCCTGGTAGATCCCGGGCGCATAGGTCAGCACCTCGTCAGCAGGCAACTGCTCGCCCGTCAATTGGAAGGCCTCCGTCACGGCGATGCCGCGGGTCTCATCCTTCTGCCAGATGTGAGGCATGAACTGCTTGCAGATAGTGGGATTGTGCCGGTGCCGCTCCATGAACTCGCGCACCGCCTGGGGCGAGTTCGACATCAGCGCCTTAGGGACGCGCAGTCCGCAACTGCGGGCCAGCAGCAGTTGTACTGATTTGTTGTTGATCATGCGCGAAGCCGTGTACTTATTGATGCACCACACTCCCATTTTTTCCAGCAGGAACATAATGCAGTAATTGAAGGAGCGGTATTCGGTCTCGGCAAACTTTACGTCGGCCTCGCAGACTTTGGGATGATGTGCCGGCTGTTCCGGCCGCCTGACCCAGACCACATCGCCTTTTTCAACCGTATGGGGGCCCAGAGTCATCCTGGTTTCGTCCTCAAAGAGGAGGGAAGCCTGTTCGTGCTCCCGCCATGCCAGGCCTGGCCAGCACGCGACTTCATAGCCGGCGCCTTCCAGGGCCCACTTGAGGGGGGCTGTGTGGTTATCATGCTCGGGCGCCACAATGATGATTTTCATCTGTTTTTCTCCATTGAATGCAGTACCAGGGACAGCCTGGATTGAGGCCGTCCCTTTGTACCGGTTAGCACTCGTTAATGTCTCCGTCCGGGCCCTTGGGGCCGAAGGAACAAAGCGTGAGGGTACGGAGAGCCCCACCCACTCCTTTGATCTCTTCCTGGCTCAGTTCGCGGGCCGTGCGGCGGCTCAGCACTCTCTCGGGTTTCTTGTCTGACATGTTTTTTCTCCTTTCAAATGCAGATCAAACTCCACCATTTCGGCAGCCATCAACCGGAGTTGTGGAGCAGAAAAGTGTCTCTTGATGGTGCGGAATGAGGAAGCGGCTTATCGCTGCTTCCTCACAATCAGTTAGCACTCGCCAATGTCACCGTCTTTGCCAAACTGCTCGTCAAAGGTGCAGGCGGTAAGTGTGCGCATTGCACCGCCCACGCCTTCGATCTCTTTCTGGGTCAACTCACGAGCGGTCTGACGGCTGAGTACTCTATTTTGTTTGTCGTTCGACATTGTTTTCTCCTTTGCTTATTTGGTGGAACAACTCCGTTCGTCCACTGCCGGCGCAGCGGCACTAAGGTCAGCATTCACCCAGGAACTGGTCGCCATCCCCTTTGGGGTTGGTAGTTGAGGGAAGAGTACAGACGGTGTCTGTACCAATTGCACCACGCGCACCACTGACGCGAGTTGCTTCTTCCCAGGTGAGTTCACGCGCGCCCACACGGCTAACGACTCTGTCATTCTGGTTCGACATTAAGTTCTCCTTTACATTACTTGTGATCGCCTTCACCCTTTACCGGATGATCCGGTTCTTCTGCAGATCAGGAGCGATGCGCGCCGCTGAGCGGCGCGCATGGGGTTGAGGTTTAGCATTCTCCGAGGCTCACATCGCCATCGCGAGCTCCAGTTGAATCGATCGTACACACGGTCAATGTGCATGGTTGTTTATGGCACGATGCACCCATGACCTCATCCACTTCTTCTTTGCTCAGTTCGCGGGCACCCATGCGGCTGAGGACTCTGTTGTTATTCATTACAAGTTCTCCTTGAATTGAAATGGCCTTCTCTTATCCCATGGCAATTCCGCGGATCCCTGCAAAACACTGATTCCCTCATCCTTCACTGGAGACAAATGCCATGGAACCGGCACTGCCACTAACCTTTATGTCCACAGGAGGAAGCTCTTTTCTGAGCACTAACTCCTCGTATTCAGCCAGTGGCGGAAATAATCCTTCACGTTTCTCCAGCGGCTCGGTAGAGCCCTGGGGCGCGGTGATGAAGGCGCAGAATTTCTCCTGCACTTTCAGCTCTGGATTGAACTGATCAAGCCACAGGAACTGGCCTTGCTCATTGATCTCAAGAAACCACCACTCTCCCTGCCGGTCCACGGCAAAGTCGAGCGAGCCAAAGCAAATACCGGTTTCCTGCGTAAACGCCAATACGGCTCTTTCAATCTCCGGCGGAGTGGCGATGCGGTCTACCCGGATTCTCCTCTGCCCCGCGTCCTGCCGCCAGTCCAGCGAACCTTCAGGGTTGTGGAGCGCATAGGAATACACATGACAGCCCATGATCACCATGCGCACGTCAAACTGCTTCTCGATCAGGTCCTGATAGATGGCGGGAGCATAGGTGAGCACCTCGTCGCGCGGCAGCCGGTCTCGCTGCAGTTCGAATGTTTCAGTCACTGCGACCGTATGATCGGATCTTTCCCACACGTGTTGCGTGAATGCCTTGCAGATCACCCGGTGCGGGTTGTTCGCGACAAAATCTCTCACCGGCGCCGGTGAATTCGACATCAGGGTCTCAGCCACCTTCAGGCCGCACTCGCCTGCAATCACCAGTTGAACGGCTTTGTGAATGATGAATCGCGAGAAACTGTATCGATTGATGACCCACACCGGCAGTTTTTCCAGCACGTAGGCAATGGAGTGGTAGAAGCCACGATATTCCAGTTCAGCGAACTTCCGGTCTGCCTCTGAAACATTCGGATTGGCAGCGGGCAGCTCCGGCCGGCGAATCCACACCACATCGCCCGGCTCTACGATATGCGGACCAAGCGCGACTCTTGTTTGCCTGCCAAAACGCAGGGACGCCTGCTCCGCCTCGGTCCATGCCAGCCCCATCCAGCACGCAACTGTGTATCCGGCTTTCTCTAAAGCCCATTGGATGGGAGCTGTGTGGTTGTCGTCGTCCGGAGACAAAATAATGATCTTCATTGGTACTCCTCTTGATGGCCTGAAGCGGAACTGGGTCCCGCTTCAGGGCTGAGGTCCTGCTAGCACTCGTGAGGATCACCATCTATTTTTCCGGTAACACCGATGGTGCACTTAGTGGCGGTGACAATAGCGCCGCTCACCACCTTGACTTCTTCTTCGGTGAGTATGCGTGCGCCAAGACGGTTAAGCACTCTGTTGTCCTGATTGTCCATATATTTCCTTTCGTATCGTTGGTTATGGCCTTCTTCAGTCCAGGCAAATGGAATATTTGTAAATCTCTTTAAGAGACGCCACGCTAGTTTTTCGGCGTCAATGCGCCCGAATACTCCTCTCCTTTCCCAACTTTATCCGTGGGTTCATTGGCTGTCTCCTTCTCCATGCTGTGCAAAGTTCCGAAGCGCGTGAGAGTAATCACGCGGTCGGCAATGGCAATGGTGTCCGGACGGTGTGCGGCAAATACCCTGGTCATGCGCAGCTCGGCCAACATGGAAGCAATGCGCTGCTCCGTGGGAACATCCAGATGACTCGTAGCCTCATCGAGAATCAGGATGGAGGGTTGCTGATAAAGAGCGCGCGCCAGCAAAAGCCGCTGCTGCTGTCCGCCGGACAAAGCATTCCCCATGTCTCCGATCAGCGTGTTGTAACTCATGGGCATGGACAGGATGTCGTCGTGCAGGCAGGCCAGCCGGGCGCACTCTTCCACCCTGGCCATATCCGCATCGTCGGCGGCAAAGGCAATATTCTCGGCAATGGTTCCTGTAAACAGGGAATCGTCCTGTAAAACAAATCCAACCTTGCCCAGGATGGCGGCGCGGCTGGCGCACACGGAATGTCCATCGATGATCACGTCCCCAATCTGCGGCTGCAGCAGCCCGGCCATCAGTTTCAGCAGCGTGGATTTGCCCGCGCCGGAAGGGCCGACAATGGCCACACATTCGCCTGGTTGTATGCGCAGATTGATGTCCCGCAGAAGCCAGGGCTCGGCTTCCGAATAGCGGAAATGCAGAGACTTGATTTCGATCGATGCATCCGCAGGCGCGGAGTCGGGAAGCTCGAACGCCATAGTTTCAGGCTTCTCTGAGACGATGTCTGAGAGCCGCTGCATCTGCAGAGACAGCATGCGGAAATCAAACATGCGGTCCACCAGCGTAGCTACCCGGAATTTGAACTGCTCCTGGTAAGCCACAAAGGCAAAGAGCATGCCCACCGTGAATCGTCCGTTCAGCACCAGCATCACTCCCAGCCATATAACCACCACCGATTGAATACCGAAGATCAGCGTGTTGGCGGTTTTGAAGATGATGTTCAGCTTTTCGGTGGCCACCTGCGCATTGGTGGTGGTGACCAGAAGGTTCATCCAGCGGGTTTTGCGGTTGTCTTCGCGCCCGAAGGTCTTGATGGTGCGGATGCCGCGCAAGGTCTCCAGAAAGAAGGTCTGCTGGCGTGACATGCTCATGATCTGGTCTTCCATGGAGGTGCGCAGCGGCTGATAAGCGAGGTTTCTCAGAACTACATAAACCGCCAGGCATCCCAGCACCACCAGGGCCAGCCTGGGGCTGTAAAAGAACATCACCACCAGCATGAAGATCGAGATCAGGCCATCCAGCAGCGCCTCGATGAAGTTGTTGGTCAGTGTTCTCTGGATGTTTTCCGCTGCTTCAAAGCGGGAGATCATGTCGCCGAAGAAGCGTTTCTCAAAAAATGAAACCGGCAGGCGCACGAGATGAGCAAAGAGATTCGAGTACCATTGCAGCTTCAACGACGTGCCGTAGTAAAGCGTTGACCAACTGCGAAGCCCGCTCAACAAAGCCTGCAGGCCCACCAGCAGCATGAACCCGATTCCCAGCGTCATCAACAGGCTGTGATCGTAGGCGGAAACTACTTTATCCACGGCCAGTTGCAGGAACAGGGGGCTGATGATGGCAAACAGCTCCAGTGCAGATGCGAGCATGAAAATCTGGCCCAGCGCCCGTTTCAGCCCGACGATTCTTCCTGTAAGGTGGCTCAGCCGCAGAGGCCGTGCTTCATCTGCAGAAGTAAAGGCCGGTGTAGGCGTGAGCTCCAGCGCAACTCCGGTAAAGTGGCGGCTGGCTTCCGCATAGCTCATCTTCCTCACGCCCAGCGATGGATCGTGGAGGATCACCTGTTTTTGGTTTGCTTCCCGCAGCACGACGAAGTGGTTCATGTCCCAGTGCAGGATGCACGGGGTTTGCAGGTAAGCAAGGTCTTCGAGCTCCACCCGCAAAGGCCTTCCGGTGAGTTCGAGCCGGTCGGCGAATCGCAAAATATGAGCCAGAGAAGTGCCCCGCAGCGAAATGCTGAATCGCTGCCGCAGCGCAGGTAAATCAATGCGCTTGCCATAGTAGCCGGAAATCATCGCCAGGCAGGCCAGTCCGCACTCCGCTGCTTCGCTCTGAAAGATCACCGGGAGCCTGGTCCGGGACCACCGCAGTCTGCTGAAGAGATTCATGCGTCGTGGTCCTTCCCAAACAGCCATTGCAACAGCGACCTGCGCCGCACAGGCAGATCGGCTTCCACTCTGGTTCCGCCGGGCGGTGTTGCTTGTGGCGCGAGCGCCACCACGACTTTGTACATTGCGTCTGGCGCGGTTATGTGGAGTTGAGTGCTTGCTTCTTCAGGACTGATGGCGGTGGAATTGATCTGCTTGACGGTGGCATTCTGTGCGGCGGTGGAAGAGAGTGTACAGGCCCGACATCGGACCACAATGCGGTCTCCAGGATGAAGAAGCGCCAGCCCCGGCTGCGGGACGTAAAGTTCTGCCTCATGTTCAGAACTTCCAACGGTACCCACCACGTGGATTCTTTCGGTGTAGTGTCCGAGCAAAAGAAAACCCAGCACCACGGCGGCAATGGCTGTTCCCAGCAAGGAAAAAAATGTCAGCGAGAACGGGCGAATCAGAAGGATCTCGCCGTAAAACTTCTGCTGCCGTTCAGCCAGGGCCTCTGGACGGAAAAGGGGGAGAGCATCAGAGCGGGTTTGATCTTCAGAACGCATGCCGGGGGAGAGCATCTTTGTCCAGTTTAGAAACCGTTAACTCTTTCGGCCAGTGAGGTGATTCAGGTTAAAAGAAATTCATGCAGGCAGCTCTGGATTACAGAAAAAATTTCCAATTACAGAAATTCACCGGAACTGGTGCAGCCGGCACTCGGCACTCGGCACTCAGCACTCAGCATTCAGCGCATTCTCTTTTTTTTTTAGAGCGCAATCCGAGCAGGGAAGAATGGGTAAATGGATAAGTTGGTAAATGGATAAATGAAAACCTGCTTCTCAAATTTCCCATTTACGAATTTATATTCATTTACCCATTGCTTTGATTCGCGTAGATTCGCGAAATTCGGGCTTCTTTTTTGCTCTTTCCGGTGCAGAATGCGCCAGCGCCGTAGGCGCGACACTGACACGTAACTTCATTTTTCGTAAGTGAACAGTAGTGGGGCTAAGTGCTAAGTGCTAAGTGCTAATTGCTAATTGCTAATTGCTAAGTACTAAGTACTAAGTACTGAGTACTGAGTGCTGAGTGCTGATGGCTGAGTAGTTTGCGCTAAAAATACCTTAACCCTTACAGCACATGGCCCACAGGTATCATCCAAAATACAGAGTTGCTGTTGGTTTAAAGGCAGATGTGTGCCTCAGGAGTTTGGGCTCTATGATCTGTACATTTTGCGGTGGTGAGAACCGCGCAGAGAACCGGTTCTGCGGCATGTGCGGCGTCCGCGTTGAGCGGCGCACTAAGGAACGCAGAACCAATCAGTCAGGAAGCGCGAAGTGTCCTTCCTGCGGCCACCAGAACGAACCCGGCTATAAGTTTTGTGGCCTGTGCGGCACAAGAATCGAGCGGCGCATGCAGGATCGCCGCGCAACCAGCGACGAGGCTCGCGCCAATGCTTTGGCCAACGCGCAATTGCCTCCGCCTGAACTGGCCGGACGGAAGACCGCAACTTTGCCCAGCGAGCCGGAGATACCCCCGGCGCCAGAGCCAGCAGGGAAAACAACCCGCAGAAGTCCGCAGCCCGGTTCCATCTTTGCAACTCAGGAGCAGATTACGCCTTCCACCTCCATTGGGGGCCCTTCATTTCTTGGCCTGAATTCTGAGCCGCAGAGTGAGGGTGACTACCTGCTGGAAGATGAATCATCTTCGCGAGGAGGTCTGCGCACCCTGGTGTTGCTGGCCATCCTGGCGGCGATTCTGGGACTTATTTTTGTCCAGTGGCGCTCCAGCTATCGCGCCAATCCGAAATCATCGCCAGTGCCCAACCCCCCGGCGCAGTCACAGCCGCAGGGAAGTAATCATCCAAGCCAGCCGGCAACGCCGAACAATTCAAACCCCAGCCCATCACAAGCCGCCGCTGCTCCAATCGTTCCCAGTCGAGCTGACAACAAAGCGGCAGCGGCTCCGGAAATTGCCAATAAGAACGATACGGTGGCCAGCGCAAAGACTGATACGGCTGCCGACGATCAGAAGGAAGAAGACACCGGCGCTGGAAAGCAGGCTGCGAGTGCAAATTCCAAAGCGTTGCCGCCGGAGAAAACCAAGCCCAGCGCCGCTCTGATCCGCGCGCAACGATATCTGCAGGGACGAGGAGTACCGCAGAGCTGCGAGCAGGGGTTGATGTACCTGAAAGCGGCTACCGAAGAAAACGATCCGCGTGCGGCGGTGCAGATGGGCGCGCTGTACTCCAGCGGCTATTGCGTCCAGCAGGACCGGGTAAAGGCTTACAAGTGGTTCAGCACGGCCCGCGATCTGGAGCCGCAGAATCAATGGCTTGAAAAAAATCTGAATCAGCTTTGGGCACAGATGACGGCCGAGGAGCGCCGCAGAATCCAGTAGATCAGATTCCCAGCTTTTTCACTTCCTCGTTGTAGTATTTTCTGTAGAGTATGTCCCATTCCTGGGTACCTTCCAGGATCGTTCGTCTCTGGCTCTCGATCTTCTTCCGGGCGGCAGAGTCAATTTTCTCTTCTTCTTTCAGCAGCTCTTCCAGAAGGCGGCGGGCTTCCATGCGGATGCTGTTGCGGTCTTCGAGGAACTCGACGTTATCCAGCGAGGCCAGCGCGTCTGCCACCGTGTGGGCGAGCTTGTTCACTTTGTCACGCGAAAGTCTCACAGCACCGCCTTGTACTTACGCACCAGTTCGCCCTTCACCTTCTTGAACATCTCCTGGTAACTGGCGCCTGCCTTCTGCATCTCGTCCTGGTATTGCTCCAGGATCAGCCGCACCTCGTCATTGATGCGGTCTTCAAGCTGCAGTTCTTCCAGCAATGCATTGTTGAGCGCGTCACCAACCGCCCGAACATTGGCGGTTTCAATGAAGTCGCCGGCTACCAGTTTTTGGGCCACCTGCCGGGCTAGATACCCGACATATTCTTTGGAAAGGAGCATGAGTTTTTGTGGTATGTAGTTGAAAAGAATAGTGTAACACACAGGAAAGAGCAGAGGCTCCAAGCCCAATGCTACTTACTTAAGCATGGGACTGCTCAACAGCACGGGAAGAGCGCAGAAAAGGTCACGATAAGCCGAGCGCCGGAGGCGCGTGATTATTGAGCCCACGTCGGAAGACGTGGGAAAAAGGTTAGATCGAAGAACAGAGCCCCGTTAGGGGCGACACAATCAGGCTAAATTGTCTTAAGTAAGTGACATTAGGCTCCAAGCCGCTGCAAAGGCCGCAGGCAGGTTGGTGGAGATTAGCAAACTCTTACCAAGAGTTTTCGGATAATTAGGATGAAAACTGAAGCAGCCGCAGTAGAATATTTGAAGACCCCGCTGCCCCAATAGCGCTTTCATTTCCTGCCCGCTACTAAACGCTTACAGAGCAGTAATTGTGGAGGCAGCTATGCCGTCCGACAGCTCACGCAAATTCTTACCTGACGATCAGCCGTTGAACCTATTGAGTGGTCATTATGGCCTCCTGGGGAAGAGCAGGCGCGCCAATGTGAGGCTCTGGGTCTTGCGCGGGCCATTATGGAGAATTTATTTCATGTCATTCATCATTGCGGCGAGCGTCTTTATCTTTACCGTTACGCTTCATTTCATCATTTCTCCTGAATTGGACACTGTGACCAAGCACCCGCTGGCAGACCTTCTATCAGCACTGGTGATAGGACTATTCGCGTTTCGGTCTTATATAAGACGAAGAGACCGTCTGCAGATGGTATTCTCCCGCATACGCACAGTTGCTGACTTGAACCATCACGTGCGCAATGCTTTGGAGACCATTACATTGAGAATCTATTCAACCGGCGATCAGGCTCTTATCAAAGATATTACCCAGGCCACTCAGCGCATTGACTGGGCCCTGCGCGAAATACTTCCCGATAGGTAGAAATAACGATGCGCAGGCCTGGAGCTTGCGTTACACGCCCACCGAAGGATACGGAAATCCCTTGGGCTTTGCGATGTTGCTGTCCACGTGTTTGCGCAGTGCCGCATCTGTAACCGCGTAGCCCCAATTCACCAGCCGCTGCTTCAACACTGCTCCCATGGACTTGAGCCGTGTAGCTGTTCCGGCAAGCTCGCTGGTCTTGCGGAAATCACAATCCAGGGCATCCTGCAGCTTGTAGTTTTTGATGTCAGTGGTGATGCCCCAGTAGGCGCCTTTGCGCAATCCGATCTGATAGGAACCAATCACCCAGCGTTTACGCAGGCTGCCAATCTGGCTGTACATCAGCAGCAGGATGCGCACCGAGTGCTGTGCCCAGTCTTTGTGCGGGGCCGGTTCTTCCGGCGTGGTGCCGCCGCCATCGGAAACCAGAATGGTCTCGTATTTCTTCCATGCCGTTTCCAGTCCCAGGTTGTCATACACGCCTCCGTCGGCAAGGATCAGGTCGGTTGTGTATGGAGGCTTCTGGAAGTCGCCCCTGGTATTCGGGTCCCATTCCGATCCATTGAGCTTGAGTTCTACCGGGGACAGTAGGGGCGGAAACGCCGATGAAGCACCCACGGCAACCGCCAGATCCAGAGTCGGATTTTTGATGAGGCCTATTTTCCAGTCACCCATGAAGGGTTTGCTGAAGCGAAAGACCGATTTCGTCTGGATGTTGGTTGAGTTAATCACAAAGCGCGGCCCTTCATTGTCTGAAGGAAGGTCCTGCAAGGTCGCATGGCCGTACAAGTGGCTGCGGTATGCATCGGCAATTTCTTCGGCGATTGATTTGAATGGAGAGAGGATGCCGCCGACGATGGAAAATACATCGATGGTATGGCTGGCCATCTCCAGCACAGGATCGATTACCTCTTCGACCAGGTTGGTGGCCACACCGTTCTGGAAGTTCAGCTTTTTCCATTTCAACCCCAGCATGCCTGAGGTAATCGAGCCTCCTGAGACGCTCGAGATTCGTTTCATGCCCTGCAGCAATCCGGCTTCATTGATTCGCCAGATGGCGCCCAGGTGAAAGACCATGGCGCGGTAGCCGCCCCCGGAAAGGCATAACGCCATTCCCGGCTCAGGCTTGGTAATCTTTGCTGCATCATCACCCGGGATATCACGAACAGGTTGCAGGTTGGGGGTCACATTGGTAGCGGCCATAGCTCTCTCTCCGGCAGTTGAGATTATGAAACCTGAAACAATACTGCCCAGACGAGAGCATTGCAACAGATGGAAAGCGCTCAGCCCCTGAAGATCCTGCGTAGATTCACCGCAGATTATTCTTTCAATGCCCAGGCCACAATGGTTTTCCCTTGCGCTCCTGTGGTCCGCTTCAGTTGGTCGAGAAGCTTCGGCTCAAGCTCATCGGGATCCACTGGCATCTCACATGCCGCGATCTCTTCATCGCTCGCACCCTGAAAACAGAGTTCGCACACGCCCAGACCGCCTTCCGGGCCGGAGCGCACCGGAGGCCCGAAAACACGGCAGGTAATAGGACGCGAAGTATAAAGGTCGCACAAGCCAGTGGCAGGATCGAGCACCGGGCAGGGCTCATCGTTAGCAAATTCAAAAAAGCGTTCTTCGGCTTCTTCGTCCTCATCCAGAATGCCGGTCTGCGGATTGCCGGGAAACTGCGGCGCAAGGAGCGCTATCGAATCGCGCACGCGTTCTCGCACGCGGGCAGCGCGAGCCGGGTCGCTTCGTTCAAGCTCCTCGAGTCCCTGGCGCAAACGCAGTGCATCGAGCTGGGTGATGGAGAAAGCTCCCATGCAGCACTGAGTACAGCCGGGACGGCAGACCAGCCATGGACCGCTCTTGCTGGCGGCTTCTGCCAGTGCGGCATCCACAATCTGTACCAGTTGCTGGTCGGAAATTCGAGGCATAAGAACACCTTACCATTGTTAAACGCAGCGCAGCCGAGCCGCAACCAAAACCAGAATCTTATGGAGCGCAGTTCCGGGCCCCCGACACGCGCCGGTGTTGCGCGTGACGGGGTGGAGGTGCCCTCGGCCAATGCCACTTACTTTAGGGACACCATGCTGTATCCCAATGAGAGATGTCATTCCGAACGCCCGTTAAGCTCACGCGCGTTTTCTTCAGCGCGTGAGTAGGGCGGAGGAATCTGCCCCGCTGCTGCCCGCCCATGCGAAAATTCTTTTAAATTCATGCTCGAATGTGCAATGTAAGTGGCATGAGCCGCCCTCGGCTGCGGGGATAAATCTTTTGTGAGTCGAGAAGAATTTGGCGAATAGTAATACAGATATAGCGGAATGTAAGCAAGCTTGCTTACTGATGCTAAAATCTATAAGTCATTCAATTTTTGCTGCGAGGAATCTATGTATCCAGAAATGATGGTTG
Source organism: Candidatus Angelobacter sp. Gp1-AA117 (assembly GCA_003223515.1). Lineage (GTDB taxonomy): Bacteria > Acidobacteriota > Terriglobia > Terriglobales > Acidobacteriaceae > Angelobacter. Next base: position 10,103 of record QHVI01000038.1, on the reverse strand, counting down.
CGCCAATGCGTGAGGAATTGACTTCTGCCGGGATCGGGGAGGCGCGCACTGCCGGCGAAGTAGAAAATGCCATTTCCCAGAAGGGAACAGTCATGGTGGTGGTGAACTCCATCTGCGGCTGCGCGGCCGGCAGGATGCGTCCTGCGGTACGGGCCGCGGTGCAGAACAGCGTTCGTCCGGAGCGCATGATTACCGTTTTTGCCGGACAGGACCGCGAGGCCACCGAGGCTGCCCGCCGTCATTTCACCGGATACGCGCCGTCTTCTCCTTCGATCGGCTTGCTGCGTGACGGCGAACTGGTCTACATGATGCAGCGCCATGACATTGAGATGAACGGCCCTGCCGAAATTGCCGCCGCCCTCAAGAATGCCTTTGAGAAATATTGCGCAAAGGCGGAGGCCAGGCAGTAAGCACGGCTGCCGCCTTCGCTTCTGAAGAGGTAGATCTCAGCGCTCCCATAGCATCTCTATCTGCGAGCGGGGAACGAAGAAATGATCCAGCGAAAGTGAGATGCTTATCTCCAGCGACTTCACCCAGTGCCACCATCCCAGGGGAACAAACAGGAGGTCGCCGGGATTGAGCGTGACTTCCAGAACGTCCACATCACGCATCAGCGGGTATTGGGAAAAGTCCAGGCTTTCCGGGTCCACCGGACTCAAGGAAACGCTGCTGCGTGGCTGAATGAAGCGACAAAACGCGAATCCGGCAAGAGAGCCACGCAAGTTAGCGTGGCGAGCCACAACCAAAACTTTTACCGCAGCGCAGCCGAGCCGCAACCAAACCGAAGACCTTTATGGAGCGCAGCCCCCCGGCCAATGCCACTTACTTAAGCATGGGACTGCTCAACAGCTTGGGAAAGAGCGCAGAAAAGGTCACAATAAGCCGAGCGCCGGAGGCGCGTGATTATTGAGCCCACGTCGGAAGACGTGGGAAAAAGGTTAGATCGAAGAACAGAGCCCCGTTAGGGGCGACACAATCAGGCTAAATTGTCTGAAGTAAGTGACATTAGCCGCCCCCGGCTGCGGGGATAAATCTTTCGCGAGACGAGAAGAATTTAATGAATAGCAATGCAGAGGACACAAATGCAGAGGACACAAAGGACGCAAAAGAAGAAACGAAGAGCTTGCAGGCAAGTTACTCAGCCAATCGAAGATTTACAAATCCGAATAGATTCCCTAATTGCCTGTAGATTGCCGAGTAAAGCAGGATGCCTTCCCACAGGTTTTTCAATTTGATGTTCTCGTTGGCGGCGTGCTGGTTGTTGTCATAGTTGGCGATAGGCAGACCAATCACCGGTTTTTTAAAGTGCTGCTCAAACATGAAAGAAGGCGTGCTTCCACCAAGGGTCGGCAGCACCACGAGTTTTTCTCCGGTTACGGTTTGTGCGGCCCCAATGAATGCCTTTGATTCAGGCGCGCCGATGTCGGTGCGCTGCGGAGGGTATCCCGCGGCCCACACGACTTGCAGCAGTTTGGGGTGCTGGAGCCGTTCTTCCTGTGTTGGGGGCTTGTTCACCAGGAAATATCCAAGCTCCCGCAGATACGATTCAAGCTGCTGCTTCACGATCTCAGGCGTCTGGTCGGGCACCAGGCGAAAGTCGATGTAAGCCGTAGCTGAAGAGGGAATCGCATTCGCCGGATTGGGCCCACTGCCTCCACCTTCAATGCGGTCCAGGTTGAGGCTGGGTTTCATGATCTGCTCTGCCAGGGAGGCGCCGCCCTCCGTGCGGCCCAGGCCCAACTCAGTTTTCAACTGCGCGTCGATCATAGGAACATTTTTCAGCGCGGCCTGTTCAGCAGGTGTGAGGGGGCGTACGGGCTTATAGAAGCCGGGAATGGTGATCTCGGCGTCAGTCGTGCGCAGCTTGGAGATAAGCTGTGCGATTTCCATAATGGGGTTGAGGGCCCAGTTGCCGTAATGTCCGCTGTGCAGCGGACGATTCGGGCCGAAGGCTGTGATCTGCACCGGCAGAACTCCACGGCTGCCAAAGAGAATTTGTGCATCGCCGTTCTGGTTGGTGGGCCCATCACAAATCACATAGAGGTCGGCCTGCAGTTGCTCCGCATGTTCGGTAAGTATGGTTGACAGGTGCGGTGAACCAGCTTCCTCTTCACCCTCAAACAGAAACTTTATAGCAATGGAGGGCGGCAGGTGCATGGCCTGCACGGCATCATAGGCCGTCAGCAGTCCGATGATGGCAGCCTTATCGTCGCTGGAAGAGCGGGCGTACAGGCGCGTATCAGGATCATCAAGATTATTGGCCGCATCAGGCCTGCTCTTGTTGGCCAGCACGGGCTTCCATGGATCCTGCGTCCAACTGGCCTTCTCTACCGGCTGGCCATCGTAATGAGCATAAAAAAGCACGGGACTCCCGACCGCATGTGGAACTTCAGCGAATACTGCCGGGGGCGCATTTCCGGTGCGTAGCAACTGACCGGTGAAGCCTCTCTTGCGCAACATCTCCAGCAGCGCATTGGCATTTTTCTCGATATTCGGCGTGTCGCTGGCCACGTTGGGCAAGGCCAGGAACTGTTCAAACTCCTGCAGGATGGCCTGTTTGTGCTGCGAAATATAGGACTGCACCGCAGCGTTGCCGGCCTTTGCATCCATATTCGGCAAGAGCGGGGCATTATCGTTGCCGGATGGCTGCTGCGCCGCTGACCATGTGGTTAGCGCCAGAATGAATACACAGAAATGCTTTCTCACTGTTCCTCCGCGGGTGATCCTCAGGCCCAGACCATTAATGTATATGAGCGGCTGACTCCGTTATCATTCTGGCTATGGATTTTTCGGCAATTCGTCTGATCACCTTTGATTGTTACGGCACCCTCATCGACTGGGAGACGGGAATGCTGCGCTCCCTGCGCGGGCTGATTCCCGGCCTGCGCGATGTTCCCGATGAGCAGTTGCTGGAGATGTATGGGGAGATCGAAGAGAAGATCGAGTCAGGGCCCTATGCCGTGTATCGCCTGGTGCTCTCCCGCGCGGTCGAACAACTGGCCCACCGTTTTCATAAGACGATCTCGCCGGGAGACGCCCAGCGCTTTGGCGATTCGCTGAAAGCCTGGCAGCCCTTTCCGGACACGGTTGCCGGACTGAAGAAGCTGGCCACCCGCTACAAGCTGGGCATCATCTCCAATACAGATGATGACCTGTTCGCGGCCTCGCACAAGCTGCTGCAGGTGCCGTTTGAATTGGTTGTGACTGCGCAGCAGGTGCGCAGCTATAAGCCATCCACCAACAACTTTGGCGAGATGATCAAACGCGCAGACCAGGCCGGAATCAAGGCAGACCAGATATTACATGCGGCGCAGAGCCTCTATCACGACATTGCGCCGACTAACACGATTGGACTGAAGAATTGCTGGGTCAACCGGCGGTATGGGAAATTAGGGACAGGTGCAACCAAGCCCAGCAATGCCAAACCAATGCTCGAAGTGCGGAGTATTGAAGAATTGGCAGAAAAAATGGTTCCGGAGTAGCACTCAGCATTGTCGTTAGCTTTTACCGCAGCGCAGCCGAGCCGCAACAAAACGAAAATCTTTATGGAGCGCAGCTCCGGGCCCCCGACACGCGCCGGTATTGCGCGTGATGGGGTGGAGGTGCCCTCGGCTAATGTCGCTTACTTTAGGGACACCATGCTGTATCCCAATGAGAGATGTCATTCCGAACGCCCGTTAAGCTCACGCGCGTTTTCTTCAGCGCGTGAGTAGGGCGGAGGAATCTGCTCCGCTGCTGTCCGCCCATGCGAAATCCCTGTTTTTGAAGGCTAAATTCATGCTGAATGCGCAGAGTAAGTGACATTAGCCGCCCTCGGCTGCGGGGATAAATCTTTCGTGAGTCGAGAAGAATTTGACGAATAGTAATGCAAAGGGCGCCAAGGTCGCAAAGGAAACAAAAACCAATTCTTATGCTACCTTCGCGCCCTTGGCGTTCCTTTGCGGTAAAAAATCTCGACAAGTTGGGGTGGGAACAGAACCGGCTTCAGCAGCACCTCCCGGGTCTCTTCGGAGGTCAGCCGTTCGTCGGCGGAATAAAATTCCACGCCGCGCCTGCGAGATTGCCGGATGGACAAGATGCCGCCTTCCGGGACACCGGCGCTGCGATCATTGATGGACGAGTAGTTGTAGGAGATGGTCTGGGCGGCAAAGTCCGCGGTCAGAGTAAGTTGCAGCCCGGAAATGGAGTTGCTCACCACAAACTGGTTCTCGCTGGGCTGCGCGAAATCGGCGCCGGGCTGTTGAGAGTTGAACTCGGCTACATCTGCCCGCAGCTCTTCCGCTAATTTTTGCCAGCGCTGCCGGGCTTGGCCGGCGAATGCGGTGGGAACCGTGGTGTTTGCGTCTTGTTTTTGGCCGCGATGCAGGTAGTCTTCGATCCATCCCATGCTGGAGTGGGATGATATTTTGCGGCATTCAGATGGCTGGAGCGTGTTCCGGATTAAGCGCAAAGGGACCAGCGTAGCCGCAATCAAAATCTAACCACAGAGGACACGGAGGTTTCACAAAGGTCACTGAGGAAAGCTCATGAGCGCAAGGAATGCAGAGTAGATGAGAGGAGAGAGCCATAGACCTTTTGCAAATCAGCGTTCATCAGTCCGATCAACGCCATCAGTGGTAAGGTTTTGCTGGCTTTGGTGTTCGTTGCGTCCTTTGCATTGCTATATCCAAAATTCTCGTTTTCCTGCGAAGAATCTCATGCTGCTCTTACCCCCTTTCAATCCAGCTTTGGCACCCGAAAAAAGTCTTGAGGAACTGAAATAGTGCCAGATCAGATACACATAAACTTACTTGCCTTTCTCTGCGCTCTCTGCGTCCTCTGCGGTAAAAGGTTTTTGGTTGTGGCTCGCCACACTGCGGTCAAAGCTTTTCCCGTGAACCTTCGTGTCGTTTGTGGTTAAATCCCTGATGTCTCACGGAGGATGGCATGAACGAGCGGCACCTGCGTTACGGGCTCCTTGGCATAGTTCTCAGCAGTTTATTTTCCAGCCTGGTACTGGCTCAGACTCCTCTCACGATCGGTCCGCTCACGGTGACCGTTCCCCGTGGCTGGAATGCTCAGCCCGACAGCGTTCCTGTGCGGCTGTTCTCGCCGGATTCCACGCCGCAGCAATTCGTATCGGTGGAGTTGCTTTCGGCTCAAGAGATGCAGCAGGATCTTGCCACGCATCATTCCATTATTTGGGGACGAATGATATCGCTCTTCCCATCCCCGGCGCCGCCGCAGAGTGGCGTTACTGGACAATTCATCTGGGCAAAAACAGAGGCGCAACGTCCGATGGGACCAAAAGAGACAATCATTCTTTACAGCGCGAAATCCGAGTATGAGGTGAGGTATAAGAAATAAACAAAGACTTGGCTGCGGGCTACTCCGCAAAATTGCCTCAAGTTCCAATTCGGCGCGCTTCACCATATACCTTTCCCAAATCGGAACTCAATTGCAGGCTGCTGGATAACAGCAGCCTGCTTCACCCAGCGTTGTTGCCTTTTAGAGCGGTTCCTGAATTGATATAGCCCATCGAAATCTCTGATCTCCTACGCCGCTTTTGGTCCCTGCTTTGGGCTTTGGAAGAACTGCTCTAAATTTGACCCTGAATTTTGGTCTCCTGCCCCTTGACTTCCAATTTCTATAGTAATACTGTTACAGCGTCACCCAGGTGGCGTGCTGTATCTGCTCTTTGAAAACTGAATATTGATTGAACCGCCTGCCAAACCAGCAGTCGTGTGCCTTGGGTTGAATGGGTGGAGTGGGCTTGTCACACCGTCATGCGGCTCACAGACATTTTGTGGCCGGTGACGGTGTTGGCCTGATTTCACCTGCAATCCTGGTCTTGTGCAGGTTTGTGGAAGTGTCTCCCAATTCCGGTCGTCAGAAAGGCTGTTCCGCTTCTGTACCGGAACAGGAAACGGCAACCGGAACACCGGATCTAATTGCAGCCAAAAGAGTTAAGACCGTTTGTTCCGTGTTCCGCTTCATTTTGCCTGATTGATCTCTGACGGTCATAAACGGCAACGCCATTCCGTAGCAGATTTCGCACAAACGCAATGACTGCTAGAGACAGCCATTGCAGCAATGGTGCTCATTGGGTGATGCCGGTGCTCGACTCGGGTTTAACTAGTAGCCATCTCACAAATGCGCTTTAGCGCAATCGGTGGAAGAGCGGGCCTTCAGGCCCGCGTTACAAGCTCACGGAGAAAGGCTTTAGCCCCGGTGGCAATGCCCGGAGCATTTATGAGATGGGTTGTAGTAGCCAGCAGCCAGAAGCTAGTAGCTGATTTTCCATGCCCTCTTATGCCCAGCATATTTCCACTCCATTTTGGACTACAGCTTTCCTGGAATCGCTCCAGTTCGCAAAATTCTCCGGATCAGTGGAACTGCCTGCTTAATGCCGGTATGTCCATCTATGAGAGCCACTCTTCTGTATTGCTATTCGTCAAATTCTTCTCGACTCACGAAAGATTTACCCCGCCGCCGAGGGCACCTCCACCCCGTCACGCGCAACACCGGCGCGTGTCGGGGGCCGGAGCTGCGCTCCATAAAGATTTTCGTTTTGGCTGCGGCTCTGCTGCTCTGTGTTAGATTAGAAGTGTGTGGGCGCGTAGCTCAGTTGGTAGAGCAACGCCCTTTTAAGGCGTGGGTCGCTGGTTCGAATCCAGCCGCGCTCACCATTTAGAATGAAGTACTTACAGACTTTGCTTGTTTCCATTGGGGGCCAACTCGAGCATGCCCCCAAAAAGACAATGAGTCCTGTTGACTTCGTGGCAGCCTAATCTCCGCTTCCCCGAAAGCTGTGAACATCCTTTATTCACGCCATTCCTGGCTGCATAGGTCATTCTGGGTAGTCCTTTTAGGCTTGACTGCGCGCCAAAGGCCACAATGGGCTTCCTGAGTTGGTGATTTCTAAGCTGCAGATATGGTGGCCGTAATCTTAATGCTATCAATATGGAGTATCTCTAATATGGGTTCACGGCTTCTGCTCATGCAATGATTAACGACCCAAGCGTTCTCGGAGAAATCCACGCAGCCGACTCAAGCTAACAATCCTTCTTACTTGGCAGCAGGATTAGACGCACTCGTCTCCAGTTATGGAAAGAAAACTATGCGCTCGTGCTCTGACTGTAATGAGACTCCGTCTTCATTTTGATGATCTCGTTCTTTAATCTTGCATATACGGGATAAAGATGTGAGATATTCGAAAGCAGCCGTATGGCCTGATCAACATGCAATAATGCTTTATCATTATCCCAGAGATTGAAATAGCATTGCGCCATCAGGTAGTGCCAATTGCTTGACTGTTGTTTGGATTCACTCAATAGCTTTAACGCAGTTTGTGCAAGCTCTTTATAATGCTGCTTCCGCAACATCTCTTTGGTCGGATCGATATCAAATCCTTGCTTCTTTATTGCGGTTGACCACGTTATGTAGAATTTGCCAAGCTCAAATCTCACCTGCACATTGTAAGCAGCGACATCCTCCAATTCTCTTGCATAAATGTACCCCTGTTCGAAATTAGGGAATTCCAAGGCCGTATGGTAGTCCATAAGCAATTGCAGCACCTGTTGGTTATTACCGCTCGCGATCCTAATTTCTTCTAAATGATCAATCGCTTCTGCACATTTATACTTCACCTCTTTCAGATACTTCGCATAATGCAAATTTAATAAAATGGATTGTGGTCTTATCTTCAATTGCTCTCTGATGAAGTCATCTCCAAGCAAGTAGCGCTTTTGAGAAATGTACTCTTGAAAAAGTGTCGCGGCTTCAAATTCCTGGCGCGAATAGTCTATGAGCTTTTCGCTAGCCATGTTGGTAATCAGCTGCTTGATTTCAACCGCTCTTTTCGGATACTCCAAAGCAAGTCTACGGGTAAAAAATTTAACCTCATCATTTATTGCATATTTGTCTTCTTCTCCGCCGGCGCTAACCCGATTGACACATTGGAAATTGATCAGCCTTGCAATATAGTCGGCCAGGCGGCTCTCTTCCTGTGTCAAGATATCGGCGATCTGACGCAACATAAGAGAGCGCCCTGTCAGTTCTAACAGCAAAATGACACGTAATTGTGTCAGATCATCCTTTAACAGTTGAAAGATTTCCGCGAAACTAAACTCCACGACCTTATTACCGGCATTGGACAAACCGGCAAGTACCATCTCCACCGGTCGGGAATACTCGTAAATTTGACCATAACAATGCTTGATGATCAGCGGTATTCCCCGAGTGGCCTCGTACAACGCCTCCAGTTGAGCCTCTGTAAGTTGGGGGAGTCCTGATCGAATATATGGCTCATATAGACGGCGCATGAGTTCCTTGGATTCTCGCTTATCTAATCCTTTTAGACTAATCTGATGAAATGCGCACGCAATTTGCTCTCGTGACGTAACAATGACTTTGAAATAATCAGGCTTGTCTTTCAATGCAAGCTTCGCATCGACACTAAAAAAACGAACAATCTCCTTTTGGCCTGGTGCAGGAATGCTCTCCAGGTTGTCCAAAATCAGGAGCGTCTTTTCGTCTCTCAGCGACTCTAGGACAAGCCATTTCTTTTCGTCGCGAGTATATCCATTGGCATCCTCAAATCCGTGAAACTCAAGGATAGCCGTTAATACATTTTCTAGTGTCTTAAACTGCGGTGTGCCCGGTTGTACTTCATCTAACGTCGGATCATAAAAGTCGCGTTTTGCCGATACCCAGATGAGGTTATTAAATAGCGGAGGCTCGGGTGATTCGTCTTCAAGTAATTGACGACAGAGCTCAATCAATAATGCAGTCTTACCGACTCCTCCTGGTCCAAAGATGATTCCATTTTGATTCGGAATCTGGATTATTTCGTCCATTATCGTGGCAAGTTGTTGTTTCCGACCAATAATAGGCGCGTCTGAGGGTACATTTGCTTTTATGCCGCGAGCATTGGTGCTAACAGCCACTTGAGTCCAGAACAGCCCTTGTAAATTGTTAGCGATTGTAGATCTCAGCGCGATCTGAGCAAATCTGCGCTTTGTTGGAAACAGAAAGCAATCGGTGGCAGAGAAACACGAGCTATACTCATATCCATGGGCGCATGTGCGATTGTAATAGTGCAATCTATCACCTTCAATAACAACAAAGGGAAATAGATCGAACGAACCGTCACCCGGACTGCGCGCCATAAGGATTTCGTAAGACTCCAACCGATCATCTCGCAACTCACTATAAACTTGAGTCACTCTAGAATGGGTGACACATCCATGTTCATAAGTTGTAAGCAACACGGTAAACTCATCACTGTTGCTCCGAACGCGTTCAATGGTTCTCACTCTAAAAGTTAAGTCCGTTAAAGGATGCAAGATCCTCGTCAATATCAAAAGAGCATCCTTCCATGTTGCCACCATGTTTTCCTGAACAATGTTGCCAACAGCATCGGCAATATCCGCCGAGCGGCCTTCATATTTGGCAATTTCAGGAATGATGAACTCCAATAATGGTCTCTGCATCTGGCTTTTATTTACAACTCTTGCTAGCCGCCGTTGTGAAGGCAATATCCTCTCTATATCATCCAGCATCTGACCAAGCGACTGGAGCGGGGGATTCGCGGCCATAACAGCTCGCAATGTCCACAGTTCCTCAGGAGCATTGCTTTCCAGTAAGTGAAAACAATGACGCGCAAGTGCCTGCACTGTAGTTAGAGAAGGTGTGCCACAACTCTCCGCCAGCAGGCGTTTGATGGGTCTCACCTTCTTGACATCAGTTCCTATCTCGTCTTTGATTCTCTGCTCATAAAAGCGCACTGTTGTGCCGACAAACAGCATTGTTGCGAGTTTGCAAATTCTGACGGCGGCATCAGAAATTGTCCCAAGCTGCTGCCTCGGTTCAAGGGTATCTAGATGCTTAAAGAAATCCTCCGCATCTCCAAACCAAAGATCAACCTTTATTGGGCTCTGCGCGAGAATTAGTGGGAATAGGCATTTTAGGCTGCTTTCCTGAAAGCTACGAATTCCGTCCTGGTAACCGCCATACGCTGGGCCTTGAGCAGCAGATAGTGCAGATTCTTGTAACCGCGCCCGCGCCGTAGCAAATTCTTGATGTTTCCATTCACAGCTTCGACCACGCCCATCGGAACTTTG
>QHVI01000163.1 GCA_003223515.1 Candidatus Angelobacter sp. Gp1-AA117 | reverse complement strand
TGATCGAAGCGGGTTGCAAAACCGTCATCGGTAGTCGCCTTAAACAATCCGGCATGTTCTGGACCGTTCGCGGTGCCAACGCCATCATCGCCCTTCGCTGTTGCCGACTCAGTGGTCGGTTTGAGGATTATTGGGAGGCGAGGCGCGCTTAGTTCTCACTTTTATGTCGCACACCCGAAGTCAACTGAGTCAACCGGAGAGATTGTTCCATAGGCACGAGGCTTCTTCCCTTTGCCAATGAATGCGGAAAATGACACTCTCAGCGGGGAACTCCGGCGCTGCAATGGCATCGAGCTTCAGTTTGCCCTGTCGGCTTCCTGAATCATGGCCCGTGCCTCGTTGACATACAGCCCTTCTGGAGCAAGTTCCAGGTATTTCTTCAATGTGTCCACCATTCCTTCAGGAGCCTTGTGCCTGCCGTGTTTTGCTGATACGCCCACCATGGCAGACGCTTTGACGAAATATGGATCAGCCATTTTAGGATCGACGGTGATGGCATTGTTGCAGGCTTCAAGGGCGCCCTGCATATCGTCCATGTCGTACAAGGTGGCGCACAGGTTGAACCAGGCTATTGAGGGAAACGAATGAATGGGAGCAGCCTTGCGGAACATCTCAGCGGCGTGGGCGTAGTCGCGCTGTTGAAAGTAGACATTGCCTTCCGCAACCAGCATCTGGGCAATGCGGGGTATGACAAAGTGCGCTTGTGGATTCTCACGGACAGCGGCATTGTGAATAGCGATGGAGGACTTTGCTGCTTCGATGCCGCGCTCATAGGTCTTGATGGACTCGTCATATTTGCCGAGATTGTTATAGACAGAGGCCATTGTCTGGTAGAACTCCGGCACCGGAGCAAGGGCAACCGCCTGTTTGCACGCGTTGATAGCTTCGTCATTGGTGCCGTTGTTAAATCTCGCGGTGCACAGGTGCAGCCAGGCAAGAGCCAGCTTTGGATTGCTTTCCGTGGCTTTCTCAAAAGAAGCAGCGGCGAGGTCCACCCTGTTCAGCGACATATAAGAATTACCCTGAAGCATCAACATCTGCGCGGCTTCCGTTTTCGCTTTTGTTCTGTCGGCGGGGCCGGTGGCCGGATCAAGGATCAGTTGAACGCCTCTTTCAAATGACTGCACCGCGTCCTGGTGCTTCTCAAGATGGATCTGCACCATGCCCAGGTTCAGATAAAGCTCCCACTGGTAAGGCGCAATTTTCACAAGCTGTTGCAGGTCCTCCAGCGCTTTGGGCCAATTCTGCGCTCTAATGTGGGCCTGGGTGTCTGGAGCAAAACGGTTGAAGGCCGCCAGCTTGGCATTGTCGGCGCGCAGTTCCGCCATTTGCTCCGGGGTTAATGCGGCTTTGGCATTTTTCGGATCGGACCAGTTTTTGGCATTCGGTCCTTTAAATGGAACAAGAGAGGCCTTGGGCGGGAGCAGGGAAAGGTCAACATCCACAACGTTCAGCGCCTCCCGGTCTTTTGGATAAAACCACTTCCTGCCGGAGTAGATATGGCGGCCATCGGCGCGGGTGATTTCCACGTCATAAAGGCCATACATGATCCCAACCGCCTTGAACTGGCCGTTGGCATCGGTAACAAATTTGTAGGTCTTTCCATTCTCGGTGTTCTTGATTACCACCTGAGCTTGTGCGATCGGCTTGCCCTCCATGTCAGAGACGGAGCCTTTGATTTCCGCATATCGCACGTCCTGCATGAACATCACTGCAGCCATCAGGACATAGATAAGATGCTGTTTCATGTGCTGACTCCAAGGGGGTCGGCAGACGCGATAGGCACATGATACTGCCGCCGGGAAGGTTCGGGCAGGAGAAATATTTTGTCGGGTTCAGGAACTTTGGGTGCTGTGGCGGTGTCGCGGAAAGCACTCAGCAGAAAAGAAGAAAATTTTCGACACAGAGGAATGGAGTAAGCAGAGGAAACAAAGGTCAAAATCTACCACAGAGACATGGAGCCCACTGAGATCACGGAGAAGAGCTGATAAGAATTTTGTGGACTTGATCGATATTCATCTTCCACGTGAAGACAAGCAGAGCAATATAAAATAGAGAATTCTTGGAAATGACACAGGGGAACAATTCGTTTGATGTGCTGGTGATCGGGGCCGGGCCCACGGGAATGGCTTCAGCCATTGAAGCCCAGCGTGCAGGTTTTTCTGCGCTGTGCGTAGACAAAGGATGTCTCGTGAACTCGCTCTCCCACTATCCGGCGAACATGACGTTCTTTACCACGCCTGAATTGCTGGAGATCGGCGATATACCTTTTACCACTGCCAACCAGAAGCCCAACCGCCACGAGGCGCTGGAGTACTACCGCAATGTGGCCCGGCATTACCGCCTGGAGGTGCGCCAATACCAGCGTGTAACTTCCGTTTCAGGAACTGACGGCGCATTTCAGGTATATACCGTGGACCGCTTCGACCAACCGCATACCTACAGCGCCAAAAAGATTGTGGTGGCCACGGGGTATTATGACCTCCCCAATATCGTGGGAGTACCCGGAGAAGAGCTGCCTAAGGTGATGCACTACTACGGCGAGCCGCATCCTTATTTCGATACGGACGTGCTGATCGTTGGGGCCAAGAACTCCGCGGCAATCGCAGCGCTGGAGCTATGGCGGCGTGGGGCGCGTGTGACCCTGGTGCATCGCGGGCCCGGCATTCACAACAACGTAAAGTACTGGATCAAACCGGATATCGAGAACCGCATCAAGAATGGCGAGGTGACTGCCTACTTCAACACTTGCGTACTCGAGATTCTTCCGGAAAGCGTGAGAATCAAAACGCCGGAGGGCGAGCGTACCTTAAAGAATGATTTTGTCTTTGCTCTGACCGGTTATCATCCTGATTACGAATTTCTGATTTCGCTGGGCATGGAGCTGCAGAAGCCGGAGATGCGCCCGGTGTGCAATCCGAAAACTTTTGAGAGCAACGTGCCAGGGATTTATGTGGCAGGCGTGATTGTGGCCGGAGCAAGGACCAGCGAGATCTTCATCGAGAACGGACGCTTCCATGGACGGCAAATTGCCAGTGATTTGAAGGCAAAGCTTCATCCTGCCAAAGCTGCCGATTAGTTTTACCGCAGTCGGACATGGGACTAACGTCCCACCCAGAAAACATGAAAATTGCGCTTCGGGTTAAGGTATCCACCGTAAGCACCCAGCTATTTTTAGGGCAGAAGACGCAGAAATTGCAGATAAACACCCAACCATTGAGGCTGGCTTTTGTCAGGCTAAAAGCCGGCGTTTTATTTACTTATTTGCCAAATTACCCATTCACCAAATTGCTTCAGTCGTCCTCTTCCTGATACTCCATGACCGCGTGAAGGTTATTTTCTTCGAGAAAGGTGTCGCCGATGCGGACGCGGCCCTCGGTGCCGGCGCGGCCCGCAGCTTCTTCGGCCACCGGCAGGTCCACTCTCATTTCTTCATGCAGAAAGGAGACGAGTTCATCTGCATCCACACGGGCCACGAATGTGCCGCCCGCATTCTGCTCAAACATGATCTGATACGTAACCGGATTGCCTTCAAGTTTCAGGATGTCCAGGGTGCCCAGTGGCATAGCTCTCTCCTTGCGCGAACCAGCATGAGTAAAAAGTTTACTTGCCGGAAGGAACTCTCGCAATGGGTGCAGAGGTTGCCCTATTTTTGAGGAAGATGACGCATTTCGGCAGCCCACCTTCACAGCAGCATGGGCATCGTAAGCAATATATCCGCCGTGCTGACGCTTTTTATGTTCCCCTGATTACCTGATGGTGGTGCTCTAGTACGGTCAGGAGCTACTTAACTACAGACGGGAGAAGTGTAAGACAATGAAACGTCTAACGGTACTGGGTACGCTGGTGTTGTGCCTTGCGGTATTGGCGCCTGCGGCATCCGCACAAAACAAGGATGATAAAAACCATGGCAATTTCGGGGTCTATTTTGACTATACCCGGCTCCAATTTGCCAAACAGAACTTTTTCGGAGTTGGCGCTCGCCTGGGGATCAATGTCCATCCACACGTGGTCCTTGAAGGCGAGATGGCCTATGACTTCGAGCGCAATTCAACCGCAACTATAACCGGAGTGACTGGCACGACCACCACTGTCCGCTCTAATCTTAGGCTCATTCACGGCCTCTTTGGTCCCAAAATCCAGACCACTGGTCCAGTCAGAGTCTTTGCCGTTCTAAAAGGCGGATTGCTGAACTTTTCGACAGGCGGAGCTGTCACTGGCGGGACCGTGGGTACCGCGATCTCTGGCATCTCTGATGGCGATACCAACGGCGTCTTTTATCCTGGTGCAGGCGTGGAGTTCAACGCGGGTATCTTCGGAATCCGCCTCGAAGCCGGCGATGAAATCTTCTTCGACAACGGCGCTAATCATAACTTCAAGTTCATGGGCGGGCCCCAGATCCGCTTCTGAGAACTTGAAATATTTCATACATGGAAGGCAGCCCGAAAGGGCTGCCTTCCTGTCTCTTGTGAAGAAAATTTCCGGCAGGCTCGCTGTTCTCGTTGAGTTGGCGCTTGGGCTCTCATTGATCGAAGCGACCATCTGGACAGCAGGCGGCACACAGCGGGTGTTGTTCTGGATAAGCGCTGCTTGGCTTTTGCTGGCTGCCGTGCTGGCCGTCAGAAGAGGGAAACCATCCGGGTTGAAGCCCCCGCCTTGGCGCATGGCGCTTCTCGTGGTTGGGCTTACGCTTTTGCTGGCGGCACTGGCTCTGATCGCGGCAGCCACACTGCATACCTTGCATGGATTGTTTGGAACCAGGGCACCGCTCCTGCATGCTTCTGTGTACCTGGTGTGGGCTCTGGTGCAGCAGTATATTCAGCAGTCATTCTTTTTTGTTCGCATCGAGGCATTGAGCGGCAATCGTCCGCTCACGAGTTTCTTGACAGCGCTGCTGTTCGGTCTGGTTCATCTTCCCAATCCGGTGCTTATGCTGGTGACTTTTCTCGGCGATTGGGTGTTGAGCGAACTATTCCGCCGCTACCGCAGCTCGTGGCCACTGGCTTTTGCTCACGGAGTGATGGGACTCACCATCGCAGTCACTGTGCCCGATCAGCTTCATCATCACATGCGCGTGGGATTGGGATATCTGCGGTACCGCTGATATAAAATCAGTCGAGAGGAAAAAACAATTCCATGGCTGAACCGACTTATGACGAACTGAAAGCCCGTCTTGCCGAACTGGAAAAACAGAATGCCGGCCGCCGCACTGGATCACTGGAATTCCGCGTGAGTGAAAAGGGCGGGGTAAGCGTCTACGGGCTGGGCAGATTTCCGGTGACGTTGTATTACGAGCAGTGGACCCGGCTGCTGGACCAGGCCGAAAACCTGCGCAAGTTCCTGGATGAGAACAAGGACAAGCTGAAGCTGAAGGAAAAATAGGCTTTACCGCAGTCGGACATGGGACTTGAGTCCCACCCAGAAAAGATGAAAATAGGTATGAGCGACTGCGTGGGCGAAAGCCGAATCTCTGTGGCGCCTGCAAGAGCCCGCACCGCAGTCTGGCTTGGACATCGCATCGTACCCGAAACTGTTGCTCCTCTCAGGAAGCACGCAGGGCA
>QHVI01000162.1 GCA_003223515.1 Candidatus Angelobacter sp. Gp1-AA117 | reverse complement strand
ATGGGGCACGGACCGCACAATCTGGCGGTGCTGCGCCATATGGCCATCAACGCCATGCAAAAAGAGGGTTCAAAAGGTTCTTTGCGGGGAAAGTTCAAACGCGCCGGATGGGACGATGATTACCTATTCCGCCTACTGGAGCTATTTTGAAATGCGATTGCCCTGGGTTTTGCGTTAATCCCTGATGCCAGAACGCTTACGGTGCGCTATTCTTGCAGATTAATCTTATGGCCCAAGATCTTTTATCCCGGCTGAAACAGGGGCCCGTCCTGTGCGACGGAGCCATGGGCACCCTGCTCTATGCCAAGGGTGTTTATATCAATAAATGCTATGACGAGCTGAACCTGATCCAGCCGGACCTGATCCGCAATATCCATCAGGAATACCTGAATGCAGGGGCCGAAATCATAGAGACCAATACTTTTGGCGGGAATTCCATCCGTCTGGCGCGCCACGGCCTGGCCGACAAAGTGAGAGAGATTAATGTGCAGGGCGCCCGGCTGGCGCGTGAAGCCGCGGATGCTTTCAATTTCAAGAAAGCCACATCTGTGCTGGTAGCCGGTTCGGTTGGCCCGCTGGGAATCCGCATTGAGCCGCTGGGCAAAACTTCCCGGGATGAGGCCCGGGAATCTTTCCGCGAGCAGATCATCGCCCTGGTTGAAGGTGGTGTAAACCTGCTGATCCTTGAGACCTTCGGCTATCTTGAAGAGTTGCATCAGGCATTTCTGGCGGCGCGCGATGTTGCTCCCCAATTGCAGGTAGTGGCGCAGGCCACGATTGATGAAGACGGCAACTGCCTCGACGGCGCGACCTCCGAGACGTTTGCTGCCAAGATGACCGAGTGGGGCGCAGACGTGATTGGCTGCAACTGCAGCGTAGGCCCGGTGGCGATGCTGGAGGCTATTGAGCGTATCCGCCGCGTGACGCCTCTGCCCATCTCCGCGCAGCCCAATGCCGGTATCCCGCGCAGCATCGAAGGACGCAACATCTACCTGTGTTCTCCGGAATACATGGCCAGCTATGCCCGTAAATTCGTAAATGCCGGCGTGAGCCTGGTGGGTGGCTGCTGCGGCACCACTCCTGAACACATCAAGGCCATGAAAGCCGCGTTGCGGGCCGCAGACGTCAAAGGCAAGACCGCTGGCTTCCCTGTAGTCACAGAACGCAAACACGAGTCGAGCCTTACACCGCCTCCGCTGGCGCAACGCTCTGCCCTGGGCAAGAAGATCGCGATGGGCGAGTTCGCGACCATGGTGGAGATCGTTCCGCCCAAAGGCATCGATTTCCGCAAAGAGATTGCCGGAGCGCGCTATCTGAAAGAAGCGGGCATTGACGCTATCAATATCCCCGATAGCCCACGTGCCTCGGCGCGCATGAGCAATCTCGCGCTGTGCATCCTGGTGCAGCAGCAGGTCGGCATCGAAACTATCCTGCATTTCACCTGCCGCGACCGCAACGTGCTCAGCATGCAGTCAGAGTTGCTCGGCGCTTTCAGCACCGGCATCCATAACCTGATCTGCATTACCGGCGATCCCCCCAAGCTCGGCAACTACCCTGACGCGACGGCGGTGTTTGACGTGGATGCCATCGGCCTGGTGAACATCGTGCGCAATCTCAATTCCGGGCTGGATATCGGCGGAAACCCGATTGGCACGGGCACGGGGTTTATCATCGGCGTGGGCGCCAACCCCGGCATTGTGAATATCGACGAAGAAGTGCGCCGCTTCGAATACAAAGTAGAAGCAGGCGCTGATTTCGCAGTCACCCAGCCGGTGTTCGATATCGGTCTGCTCGAAAATTTCCTGCGGCGCATTGAGCACTGCCGCATTCCGGTGCTGGCCGGCATCTGGCCCCTGGTCAGCGTCCGCAATGCCGAATTCATGAAAAATGAGCTGCGTGTCTCCGTGCCCGATGCAATCATTGAGCGCATGGGACGCGCACCCAATGCAGAAGCAGCTCGCGCTGAAGGAATCCAGATCGCGCGAGAGATGCTCAACCAGGTGCGCGGATTGGTTCAGGGCGCACAGGTTTCTGCACCTCTGGGCCGCTACTCTTCCGCCATCGAGGTGCTCGAGATCGAAAGCCCCGCGTCCGCGGGACGATGATTCTGAACAGCAAAGTAACTATCAAAAACTGACGGCGAGGAATCAACGTCAAGGTGCGCCGGGATGAATCACGGTTCAGTGATTATGAGGCAAACCGTTGAAAATGGACGATGTCACACTCGAATGTGCATGACAGTTTTAACCAAAATTTTCAGAGTGACTCTTGAATTTAGGGTTACAATGTTTTCCATGGAGTTTCGGCCCAGTGCCTCGATTTGAAGATTGCCTTCAACGCCTAGAACAAATTGTGGACGAACTCGAGAAAGGCAACGTGCCGCTCGAGCAAGCTTTGAAACTCTTTGAAGAAGGTGTCCAGCTTTCAACCTCCTGCCGCAGAGAGCTGGAAGAAGCAGAAGGAAAGGTAGAAATTCTCCTCAAGCAAAACGGGAAACTCCAACCTGAGCCTTACGAGAGCGCTGCTGAAAAGGCCCAGGCATCAAAGAAGTAAAAGTTTTCCACAAAACCTGCGGACTCCCCGCAGCATCAAACTTCTGGCGTTAGCAGTACGGTTGCTTTCGCCTCATCGCCTGAAGGATGAATGCTCCAATGAAACCACTCAGCGTTGTCGTCGCCCAAAGTGATACCAAGGCAGCCGATTTCCTGGTCAAATCCCTGTATAACCATTTCCGTGTGGTGAATAAGGTGAATGATTTGTCGGAGCTGCGCAACTCAATCCCCAGGCACCGCGCAGACGTGGCCATTCTCGACTTGGAATTGGCTGACCTCAAACAACTGCAACGCCTCAGAAACGAATTTGCAGGAACAACATTCGTGTGCACCCACCGTCTCGCCGACGAGAAGATGTGGACGGAAGCGCTGGCCGCAGGAGCGGCCGATTGCTGCCACACGTCTGATGTACGCGCCATTGTGTTGGCGGCAACCCAGATTAAACCTCTGTCCCACGCTCACGCAGCGTAAAGGCTCTTGTTAGCTCCTCCCGTCCAAAGCAAGGGAGCGTGAAAACGCTCCCTTTGTTTTCTAGATTCACCTCTTGCGCGAGTCCATACGGGGAGTTCTTAAGCTTGTTCTCCCGCGACAGTTAATGTGCAGCGTAGCTGTCCTTTGAGTTAGATTAGAGCAGACATGCGCATCCACAAGCTTGAGGTTGAGAACTTTAAGAAGTTCAAAAAGCAGACGGTTGAGCTAGATCCGCAATTTACTCTTTTGGTGGGCGAGAATGGATCTGGGAAAACCAGCTTGCTTGATGCGCTATCGGTCGCAGCAGCTATCTGGCTCGTCGAGGTGCCCGATTCCACAATCGCCGGTAGCGGCCCTGTCATTTCTCAGCGCGACATTCATCTCGAACCTGAAAGAAGAGGCGATCGAATACAGTTTCGTGAGCGGCGTCCTGTAATTGTCCGGGCAACAGGGCAAATCGGTGAACATTCGGATGTCTCATGGTCCCGTCAAGTTCGAGAAGACGGCAAGCGCACCAGCAACAGTGAAGCTGCAACAGCATTGGAATATATACAGGAAATGTACAAGCAGGATGCCGAGCGAACACACGTACTTTTTCCAATCCTGGCGTACTATGGAGCGGGCCGGGCATGGCTTCCCTCAAATGAAAGACTCCCAACGGAATCTAAACCAAATGGCCCAGCGCGACGATGGGCGGCATTTTACGACTGTTTCAATGAACGGATCCGATTCGGCGAACTTCGCAGATGGTTCCAGCGAGAAACAACGGCAGCGGGCAATCGCGGCGGTCAGATGCGACCCGGGTTCGAAGTGGTTCGACGCGCCGTTATCCAGTGTGTTCCCGACGCTGATGATGTCTGGTTCGACCCGGACCTCGAACAGATAGTGCTTTCCATCTCCGGGAATGCCCAGCCCTTTGAAAACCTGAGCGCGGGTCAACGAATGATGATGGCGCTGGTTGCGGACCTGGCGATTAAGGCTGTTACGCAAAATGCCTTCCTCGTACCTCCAGATCAGCTTGGTTCAGACGACCATCCCCTGCCGGCTGTTTTACGGCAAACGCCGGGTATGGTGCTAATTGATGAGTTAGACGTTCATCTGCACCCAAGATGGCAGCGCCGGGTGGTGAAGGACTTAAAAAATACATTTCCCAATGTTCAGTTCATCTGCACCTCTCATTCTCCGCAGGTGATAGGTGAAGTCACTCCGAAGGAACTCCGCCTACTTGACGAGGAAGTCGTGATACCAAAACGGTCTTTTGGAATGGACTCCAGCCGCATTCTTGAAGAAGTTATGGACGCCAAGCCTCGTAGCGAAGCAGTAGAAAATCTGTTGAGAAGATTATTCAAACTGATTGATGATGAGAATTTTTCTGCGGCACATAATGTTTTACATGAGGTTGAAGCCAAACTCGGAGCCGATGATCCGGAAGTCACAAGGGCTCGCACTTTGATGACGTTCCTGGAATCAAAGCTATGAAGAGAATCGTCAAGGGACAGGAACCAGGAAGTCTCACGCAATATCGCCAGCAGCCCAACTCCAGTTATGAAGACTATCAAGACAAGGAAACATTGAGGCAGTTCTTAGTTGCCGAACAGAAGGGCTTATGTTGCTACTGTCTTTCACGCATTCGTCCCAATATCCCACCAATGAAAATTGAGCATTGGCATTCCCAGAAGGGATATCCTGAGGAACAGCTTGTTTATGCAAACATGCTGGGTGCGTGCCTGGGAAATGAAGGTCAGCCTTACAAACTTCAGCATTGTGACACAAGAAAAGGTGATGCTGATTTATCACGCAACCCATCCAATCCTCAGCACTACGTAGACGATTTGATTCATTTTGAAGGCGATGGGACGATCAGTTCTCAAGACATATCATTCGACAACGAGCTAAACAAAGTTCTGAATCTGAACGTCTCCTATTTGAAGAATCAACGCAAGGCAGTTCTGGACGCCTTCAAAGCTACTCTGAGCAAACGAGGTGAGCTCCGGCGCACCACCTTGGAAAGATGGTTACGCGAGTGGAATGGCTCCCCACAAACCGCCGAGTTGCGGCCATATTGCCAGGTGGTTGTTTATTGGCTGCGGAAACGTCTTGCACGGGCGTAATGCGCCGACCGGTTCCTTGCTGTCTTTGCCTACATAAGTCAAAATGCTCAGTGAAAAACAAACTCCACAATCAAAATGACGAACAGCACGCCCACGATGATGATCCCCAGGATCACCCCGACCCATAGAAATAAGATCTTGCGTTCGTCTTTTGGGTCAGGTGTGGTGATGCCCACCATGTGGTGGAACAAGCGCATCACCTCAAGCAAAACCTTCATAGAAATTGGTAATCGGGTAATTTGTAATTTGGTAAATTGAAACCATCTCCATATCTTCAAATTACCTGTAATTGATTTCCATCACCCAATTTCCTCTGCGTTCTCTGCGCCCTCTGCCCTGAAAATCCCTATGCCGCCATGGGTGTCGTGAGTACCTTCAGACCGAGTTCCTCTAAGCGCTTCGTATGAAAACGTATCAGATGCTGGGAGCGGATTTGATCCAAGAATTTTGCACCCAAGTCCACGTAGTCTCTATTTTCCTTGAGCATGTG
>QHVI01000126.1 GCA_003223515.1 Candidatus Angelobacter sp. Gp1-AA117 | reverse complement strand
GGCTGGAGTGCTTCCCGCAGATTGCGTAGTCTTGGCCGCTGGCTTGCTTGATTTGGAGCTTTTCTTCTCCTGCGCGGTTCCATTCGCAATCAGAACTACGCAGGCAATCAGGACGACGAGATAGCTTTTGGCGGCAGACATAGGAGGACCTCCGGCGGAATCTGGTGCAGCAGTGAACCGCACATCCTAAATTTGTTCATTGTGTTTGTCGAATCACAAGCCACCCGATGTACAGACCAGGAAAGTCCATGTCGGAAATCCCTAACAGAAGTAATGCTACTACTACATATCTGATGGTTTCAGACGGTGCAGGAAAATTATTTTTATAGATTCCTAAAGTCCAGCAGGTATTCACAAAATTCTCCTGCACCCCAAGCTCAATTCATTTTTGCAAGTTGCCGGAATCCATGAAGATAGAAAATGTCGTGGAATGACATTTTTTGTCAGGTACAACTCTTCGCACAAGCCCAGTAGCCACTAATTTCGCATTGACACCCTATAGTGTTGCTGTTAATTTTTGCCCGCTTCTCGGCTTCCGGATCCGCACAGCACGAGAACAGTTCGAGCAGTTCCTTGTAAATTCCGTCCCCCTTTTTCAGACACGTACATCGTCTGGGCACGGCTCGCTCAGTATGAGAAGGCATTTAGGAGGAACTCCAATAAAATGACGCGTCGGAAACTCTCTCTTATCCTATGCATTGCTGGCATGGCTGTTCTGGCCGTGGTCGGCATTGCGCAAACAGCAACGAATGCACCCGCGGCTTTTGCGACTCCCCTCGACAACGCTCAAACTGGAGCAGTCGGCAATGGCTTTAGTGCTGCAACCTTTACTGCCGACATGGGTGCCTTTATGAACGAGGAAGACATTCCTCAGGGCATCGGACCCACATTCAATGCTCGCGGTTGCGTTGACTGCCACATGCAGCCCAATGTTGGCGGCAGCGCCCAAGTCACCGAGTTGCGTGTAGGCCATCTGGATGGCGCCGGCAACTTCGTAAACCCCACGATCCCCATCAACGATGGGGCCAACAGCATCCCAAACCGCTCCCTGGTCAATGACCGTTCCATTTGCCCGCAAGCGGCAGAGCGTGTTCCGGGGGCGGAAAATGTCCGTGCAACGCGTTCCTCACTGAACGTTCTTGGCGATGGTTTTGTCGAGGCCATTGACAGCAATACCTTGAATAACATCGCCAATGCCCAGCCTGGACAGAGCGGCGGCGCCATTGCCGGCCAGTTCATCCAGGTGCCGGTAGCGGAAGCCGGTGGCACTGTGCGTGGCGGTCGCTTCGGCTGGAAAAACCAGCAGGCCAGCCTGCTGTCGTTTGCCAGTGATGCCTACATCAACGAAATGGGTGTGACCAACAGGTTCGCCCCAACCGACTTCACTACGGTTTGCAAGACTACGACCGATCCTGAAGACGAGACCGGCCCAGATGGCCTGAATGACATCGACCGTTTCGCCCGCTTCATGCGCGCGACCCAGGCCCCGCCGCAAGACACCGCGCTGGCCGCCACGGCTGACGCACAGACCGGCGCAAACCTGTTCAACAGCATCGGCTGCAACATCTGCCATGTCACCTCGATTACTACCGCCCCTGCGGGCACAGTGATCAATGGCGGAGCGTTCACAGTACCGGCGGCATTGGGCAGCAAGGTCATTCACCCATTCAGCGACTTCCTGCTGCACAATGTAGGAACGGGCGATGGCATTGTGCAGAACGGCGGACAGGCAACGGCCAACAAGCTGCGCACTGCTCCGCTGTGGGGACTGCGGACTCGTGACCGTTTGATGCACGATAATGCGACCTTCACTCGCAACGAAGCTATCCTGCGTCACGGCGGCGAAGCCACCGGAGTAATCAATAATTACCAGGCGCTCAGCACCACGCAGAAGAACCAGTTGATCACGTTCCTGCAGACGCTGTAATTGCGGTGTTAGCTCCATGCAGTATTCAGGCGAGATCCGGTACAACGGGTCTCGCCTTTTTCAGCACACTGTCAACCCAGGCGCGGCTTTTCAGCGAAAAAATAGCGGAATCATCGGTCTCGCGCAACGTCCATGCTCCGAAGCCGATTTACCGTGCAATGATGCACGTCTCAACTTTTACTTGTGGTCTTCAGGCGTGCACGCGCGTTTGCTCGTGCCCGGAAAACGAGTGAGTTCGCCCGAAACCGGGTCGATGGTTGCGTCAATCAGCTCGCCACAATTGAAATTCAGCTCATATTTTCCGCCGATGAAGCTCCGGGACGCCACCCGGCGGCCATCTTCAAAAATGTCCTGCTTCATATCGCTCAGTTTGCCGTTTACATAGCGGGCCCATCCGTAGGCTTCTCCCCGGCGGTAGAAGACCTCGTTGCTCTTTTCTCCGAACTGGTTTGACCAGGTGGCGACGCCATCCACCTTGCCATCCCGGTAATATGCGGAGAAGGTGACCGTACCCGTCTCGTTGAAGGTAAAAAATGGGCCATGGTTGAGTTCGCGTCTATCCGGGGAAGTGTAAGCGTAGTAGATCTGCTCGCGGCGAAAAGGATTATCGGGGTTGAATTTGGTGACGCGATGGACCCGTTTCCCGTCATAGAACCTGGGAAAACCCATGAAATATTCATAACCGGCGGCCAGCAAAACGGCCACAGCCACCGCCAGAACATAACGAAAAAGCGTCCGCTTGATTGGGGCCATGGCCGCCTATTATAGGGCAAGCAGTCAACGGCAACTCAGCGACGGGCCGCAGGAGAAGATCGTCTTCCGCGCTAAAGTCAGGTCCTTTGCCTCTGATTCCGCAATCGGCGCCTCCATCTTGCGCGTCTGGTATTCTTCGCGGTAAAAACTCTTTTGATGTATCCACGCCGAAGTGTGAGGAGGGTTGTGCCTTGAAGACAGGTGCTTTCACTTTTTTTTTGTTTTTAACAGTCGCTTCAGTGTCAGCTTGCGCAGCCGACTATCCCGCGCCTGCCGAGAAGAACTTTGTCATAAAGAACTTCCAGTTCAAATCGGGCGAGCGGATGCCAGAAGTCAAGCTGCATTACTACACGCTCGGAAGTCCGCGCAAAGATGCTAATGGCACGGTAACCAATGCAGTGCTTATTCTGCATGACGCCGGGGAGTCGGGCCGCCAGTTCCTTACTCCGGCTTTTGCCGGAGTTCTGTTTGCTCCCGAGCAAATGCTCGACGCCACGCAGTATTTCATTGTCCTGCCGGACAACATCGGTCACGGACAATCGAGCAAGCCGAGTGACGGTTTGCACATGCGTTTCCCGCATTACGATTATGACGACATGGTAGAGCTGCAATACCGGCTGGTGACTCAGGGATTGGGATTGAATCATCTTCGGCTAATCATAGGCACCGCCATGGGTGGCATGCACATATGGTTGTGGGGAGAGCAGCATCCGGATTTCGCGGGCGCTCTCATGCCTTTGGCCAGCCTGCCCGTCGAGATAGGCGGACGGCGGCGCATCATGCTCAGGATGATCATGGATTCGATTCGTACTGATCCAGGCTGGAACAATGGCGAATATAAGACCCAACCCCGGGGGCTGGCAGGCGCGCTGAATGTCCTGTTCATCATGGAAAGCAGCGCTCTCCAATTACAAAAAGACGCTCCTACGCGCGATAAGGCGGACGCCCTGATTGCTGAATACATTTCCAGCCACCTCAAGACCACAGATGCAAACGATATGCTTTACTGTTTTGACGCTTCGAGGAATTACAACCCTGATCCGTACCTGGAAAAAATCAAGGTGCCCATGACAGCCATCAATACCGCCGATGACGTGTTCAACCCCCCGGAACTGCAGCTGATCGAAAAGAGCATGAAACGCATCAAAGATGGCAAACTCTTTGTGCTCTATATGACAGCCGGGACACGCGGCCACGGCACACATTCCATGCCTGCCATCTGGAGAGGTTATCTGGCTGAATTGCTGGAACGCTCCGGCGGTCCTAAGAGAAAAGTACAAGCGCAGTTGAGATACCCTGCAGGTCCGAATTTACCTGGATTTCGCACGGAATGATTGATGTCTGTCGAAGCAAGTGAATGGGTTTTGATCACCTTTTGCAAACACTCTCAAGATGGCGAATTGCACTAGACCCGCACCGGGTTACGGTTTTCTTGTGTGGAGCAAACAGCCTCCACCTTTTCATATCCGAAGTTATTTAAATTGGAATTCCGATCATTGCGAATATTAGAGAATTTTACTTTGCGCCTTGACACCCATCCAGAGTTGCTGTATTTTTCAGTTCACTTCTCGGCTCGCACTGGACCCGCACTGAGCACGAGAAATCAGGCAGTTCCTTGTAAATTCCGTCCCTTTTAGCAGACCAAAAAACATCGTCTGGGCACGGCTCACTCAGGTATGAGAAGGAAATTTAGGAAGGAACTCTATCTAATGACGCGTCGGAAATTTCCCCTCTTTATGTGCATTGCTGTGATGGCTACACTGGCCATCGTTGGCATTGCACAAACAGCCACCCAAGCACCAGCGGCCTTTGCCACTCCCCTTGATAATGGTCAAGTTGGAGCAGCGGGCAACGGCTTTAGTGCTGCAACCTTTACCGCCGATATGGGCGCCTTTATGAATGAGGAAGACATTCCTCAGGGTATCGGGCCTACATTCAATGCTCGCGGTTGCGTTGACTGCCACATGCAGCCCAATGTTGGCGGCAGCGCCCAAGTCACCGAGTTGCGCGTCGGCCATACTGATGCCGCCGGCAATTTCGTGAATCCCAACATCTCCATCAATGATGGGGCCAACACCATCAACAATCGGTCTCTGGTCAATGACCGCTCCATCTGCCCGCAAGCAGCAGAGCGTGTTCCGGGCAGCGAGACTGTGCGTGCATTCCGCTCCTCGCTGAATGTTCTTGGCGATGGTTTTGTTGAAGCCATTGACAGCAACACTCTCTCAAATATTGCCAATGCCCAGCCTGGACAGAGTGGCGGCGCCATCGCCGGCCAGTTTATCCAGGTGCCGGTCGCGGAAGCCGGTGGTACTGTACGCGGCGGACGCTTCGGCTGGAAAAACCAGCAGGCCAGCCTGCTGTCATTTGCCAGCGACGCTTACATCAACGAGATGGGCGTGACCAACCGGTTCGCCCCAACCGACTTCACCACGGTTTGCAAGACCACGACCGATCCTGAAGACGAGACCGGCGCCGATGGCCTGAATGACATTGACCGTTTCGCCCGCTTCATGCGCGCCACCCAGGCCCCGCCGCAGGACACCACGCTGGCCGCCACGGCTGACGCACAGGCTGGCCACACCCTCTTTACTCAGGTCGGCTGCGCTATCTGCCACGTTGAAAGCATCACGACGTCTCCGGCGGGAACTGTGATCAACGGCGGACAGTTCACAGTGCCTGCAGCCCTTGGCAGCAAGATCATCCATCCGTTCAGCGATTTCCTGCTGCACAACGTGGGAACGGGCGATGGCATTGTGCAGAACGGCGGACAGGCAACGGC
The DNA here is from genome assembly GCA_003223515.1 of Candidatus Angelobacter sp. Gp1-AA117. GTDB lineage: Bacteria > Acidobacteriota > Terriglobia > Terriglobales > Acidobacteriaceae > Angelobacter. The sequence goes on along the minus strand of QHVI01000126.1, from coordinate 11,337 downwards.
CAACAAGCTGCGCACTGCCCCGCTGTGGGGACTGCGTACTCGTGACCGGTTGATGCACGACAATGGGACCTTCACCCGCAATGAAGCTATCCTGCGTCACGCGGGCGAGGCACAGGGAGTAATCAACAACTACCAGGCCCTCAGCACTACGCAGAAGAACCAGTTGATCACCTTCCTGCAGACTCTGTAATTACGATGTAGCTCATGCAGTATTCAGGCGAAATCCGCATCCGGGGTTTCGCCTGTTTTTCCAATCGTGCTTCATCAACTTCATCAATGGTAGAACGGATGGTCCATCTAAATTGTGGTATAAGGCCCCTATGACGAGTCAGAAATCACTGCTATTGGCTTGTGCGCTCTGTACATTCGTTTTATTTCTGCCGGTCGGCTGCCAAAAGCAAGACAAGACGAACAGTCCTCTTGTGGAAAAGCCTGTCCCGGTTGCCCCTCCGCCTGCACCAACTCCACCTCCGCCAAAAGAGAAACTGCCTCCACCCACAAAGGCGGAAGTTGCGGAGGCAATGCATCGCATTTTCGGGGAGAACGTGGTGATCAGTCCAGGCTTCAACCCATCTTTTATTGTGGGCGATTTCAATGGCGACTACTACGAAGACTTAGCTGTGATCGTGCGGCCGGTGCCCGAAAAGCTAAATGAGATCAACAATGATCTGGCTAACTGGACGATTCAGGATGCGGAACAGGTTTTTGTGCCCCCTGCGGATAAAACGGTGGTGACGCCTCCCAAATTTGAGAGAGCACATATCGATAAAAACGATCAGCTTCTTGCAGTAATCCATGGCTTTGGGCCCAAGGGCTGGCGCAGCCCCGACGCGCGGCAATCTTTTCTGGTGAAACACGCGGCAGCTACTTTCCTGGGAATCGCCCCTTCTAATAGCGATAAATCGATTCAAATGATGAAGGTCCCGGTCAAAACCGACATCATCAAGGCGAGCAGGCACAACAAGCAGGGAGTTCTATTTTGGACAGGCGCAAAGTACGCGTGGCATGCTAATAAGGGATAGTTGGAAGACCGTACCTAATTCACCAAAGCCAATCAATCAGGAGTTTATGCAAATCACCAGGATCGCAGCAGCCATATTTTGTTTTGGTCTAGCCATGAGCCTTACGGCATCTGAGAAGAAGATCAAGAAATCTGACCTGCCGGCGGCCGTGCAGAAAACTGCAGACGAGCAAAGCCAGGGCGCCACAGTGAAGGGCTACAACCAGGAAGTAGAGAACGGCAAGACCTATTATGAAGTCGAGCTCACCGTGAACGGCCATAGCAAAGACGTATCTATGGATGCCGACGGCAAAGTTGTGGAGGTGGAAGAGGAGGTCGCTCTGACCTCGCTGCCCGATGCCGTTCACAAGGGACTTACCGACCAGGCCAAAGGTGGAAAAATCACCAAGGTGGAATCACTTACCAAGAGTGGCAAACTCGTGGCCTATGAGGCCCAGGTGGTCACCGGCAAAAAACGCTCAGAGATTCAGGTGGGCCGGGATGGCAATCCTTAAAGCATAAAGAATAGCTTTTACTCGATATCTTCCTCTTTTCCGTAAAGATATTCCTGGCTTGCTGAGTCTAAGGTTTGGAGGGCTGCTCTGCGTCCTCTGCGCCCTCTGCGGTTCCATCTTTGGTTTCACTAGAGCGATTCCAGTAAAGCTGTAGTCCAAAATGGAGTGGAAGTATGCAGGGCATGGAAAATCAGCTACTAGCTTCTGGCTGCTAGCTACAATACTGTTCACTTAACGGAAAATGAACCTTGTGAGTTACGTGTCAGTGTCGCGCCTACGGCGCTCTATGCTTCGTTTATGACTGTATTCCCAGCGCTTAACCACCCCAGCAACCGCAAAAGCGGCGGTTGCTGGGGGCCCCGGTACGCGCTGGGCTAACTTCTTGCGCGCCTACGGCGCTGGAGCATCGCAGCTTCCATTCACATCCGTATTGCTTAAGTGAACAGTATTGTAGTTAAACCCGAGTCGAGCACCGGCATCACCCAATGAGCACCATTGCTGGAATGGCTGTCTCTAGCAGTCATTGCGTTGGTGCGAAATCTGCTACGGAATGGCGTTGCCGTTTATGACCGTCAGAGATCGATCAGGCAAAATGAAGCGGAACACGGAACAAACGGTCTTAACTCTTTTGGCTGCAATTAGATCCGGCGTTTCGGTTGCCGTTTCCTGTTCCGGTACAGAAGCGGAACAGCCTTTCTGACGACCGGAATTGGGAGACACTTCCACAACCCTGCACAAGATCAGGATTGCAGGTGAAATCAGGCCAACACCGTCACCGGGCCACAGGATGCCTGTGAGCCGAATGACGGTGTGACAAGCCCACTCCACCCAAGGCACACGACTGCCGGTCTGGCAGGGGAGTCCAATCAATATTCGGTTTTCAAAGAGCAGATACAGCACCCACCTGGGTGGCGCTGTAACACTATTACTATAGACATGGAAAAGTCAAGGGGCAGGAGACCAAACTTCAGGGTCAAATTCAGAGCAGTTCTTCCAAGGTCCAAAGCAGGGGCCAAAGCGGCGTAGAGATCAGAGATTTCGATAGCTTATACGAAACATGGCCATAGTAACTGCCAGATCCTGCTTCCACTGTTCCAACCCGCTATGATCCCGTCTTCTCGATCGAGCTGTGTTCCATGAGCAGCATGATGGGAAATGCCCGGTATTCAGTAATGCTGCCGATCACGTTGATCATCGCGCCTGGCGACGGGATTTTCTCCATATGTTCCACGCTGATATGCACGTCCGCTTTATTGGCCTTCTGGTTTTCCGGGGTAATGGCCGCCAGTATTCCATACTGATTGGCAGAGATAACCTTGGCGGGAATTTTCAATAGGGCGGTGTGGCCTTTTCTGGTCTGTAGGCTCTGGATGGAGGCCCACACCTTCTCCGCCGCATTTTTGTTGGCCGGTGAGCAGTCACGCAGGGAAAGGACGTACTCCCAATCACTGAAGGAAAGCTGGTGTGGATCATTCTTCTGCACTGCGTCTACAGCCAGTTCACAGGCGCTCCGTTTTGCTGCAGGGAACTTCATATTGGGAGGCGCAATCACGGTGACCTCCTGTATAACGCGATCTTTTTTCCCGGCTGCGACATCCGATTTCGGAATCTTCTGAGCAAAATCCGCCGCAGGAGCAGTCTCATTCCCGGCAGAAGCAACAATGTTGTCGATTCCTTCCGGTGTGCCGGTATATTTCCGGTATTTAGCGTTGCAATAATTTTGAATCAGGCTTGCGGAGGCAGGATTGCCTTGTTTTTGTGTTAGGCGAATGGCTTTGCCGCAGTACCAGAACCCATTCGGCTCGATCGGATCGCTTTCCAGGTGAGCAATGGCCATCTGGTAATTGTCCTGTACGCTCCCGGGATCGATCTGCAGTGATTTCTGGAAATAGCTGCGCGCACCGGCATAATCCTTCTTCTGCAGCAGGCCGAATCCCGCCGCGCCGGCAAAAATCTCTGTCATCTGATTTCGCAGCCTCTGGAAATCGATGTCCGGCATGCTTGCAGGCCTCTGCCAATTGGAGAGAGCATTTAATCCCTGCCGGCCAAGCTTGAGCACTTCATCGGTATATCCTTCCGGCATCCACACAGCACCTTGCGTAGCGTAGGTCCTTTTGAGAAATGCAAGAATTGACATGGCGCGCACATTGCTCGTATCGGCCTGAAGCAGGCGCTGGGCCGCATCTTCCAGTTTTACCTGGTTCAGCGACTGCTGGTAGGCTGCAAGGGCCTGCTCCAGCGCCTGGATCTTCATTTCACTTTGCGGATACCTCACCAGAAAATCTTCCATGCCGCGAGCCTTGCTTACCGGATCAGCACTTCTGAAGGCCGCCATATAGGCGTGGTACTCATCACTATTGTGGAGCTTAGTGCGCGGTGGCTCAAGAGGAACAGGAGACACTGGAGGTTCCAGTATCTCTTCTGTTTGTGACGGTTGTGGCGGCAGGGTCCCCGTGTTCTGTGAAGCCTGCGGGTTTACTGGTTTCTCAAAGCAGGCTACGGCGTGGGCTGCAGGAAACAGAGGGATCAGCACCGTGACAATACACATTCTCGATAACAGCCGGGTATTCTGCGAGAAGAGTGGCATGGCAGGACTCCGATAACCGGTACTTCGTTTATTAAAAGTGTCTTTGATTTTAGCGACACGAGGGCCCAAAGCGTTTCAGCTTGCCAGTTGTATCACGAAAACGCCGTGCTGTCGTAACAGATACTCTCCCTACTTGACCGTTGTTCCCGGCTGAGATATAAAACTTCACATCTGGTTCACGGGAAGCGCGGTGAAAATCCGCCACTGCCCCGCAACTGTAAACGCTGAGAACTGAGCACGTAGCCACTGGGAAACTGGGAAGGCGCGCAGTTCAATGAGGCGTGAGTCAGGAGACCGGCCAGATCCCCATCATTTGGGTGTTACCGGCTTCGAGGGAGGGCTGGACAGCTCCACAGTTGAATCACACTTGGCTGAGTTTATTTCCCTACATTATTGCGCCCGAGGAATGACCATGAAAGCTTTGCTGCCGGCCATCAATCTTCTTTTGTTTCGCAGACCACGCCGCGTTGCGTTGCCATTGATTAACCAACCCGATCACCCGATCACCCGATCACCCGGTCTTCCGATTGCCCTTTGCCTTGCCATTCTGCTTCTCCCGGTGATCAGCGTTGCCGCAGAAAACGCTATCGTCCGTGGCATGGTCACCGATCCTGCCGGAGCAGTTGTGCCGCGTGCTCAAGTGGAACTGCTTCGCGCCGGCAAACTGGTAAGTTCAACCGTTAGCGACGGCCAGGGAAAATACCAGTTTGCGGTCGCCCAGCCAGGACGTTACCAGGTGCGTGCCACTGCAGCCACCTTTGCCCCGCAGGTCAGCAATCCCGTCTACGTGGGTGGCAGCGGCAGCGCGGAAATCAATCTCAGCCTGAATATCGGCACGGTTTCCCAGCAGGTGGTGATCTCCGCCACCGGAATTGAAATGCCGGAATCGCAGGTAGGCGCTTCCGTCTCGGTGATCAGCCATGATGATTTTCAAAACAAGCTCGACATCTTTGAGCCCCTACGGCGCGTGCCCGGAGCACAGGTTGTCCAGAGCGGCCAGCATGGCAACAACGCATCCCTGTTCCTGCGCGGCGGCAACAGCAACGCCAACAAGGTGCTGCTGGATGGCGTTCCTATGAACGATGTTGGCGGGCTGGTGAACTTTGGGCCGCTGGCCACCACGGCCATCGATGAGTTCGAGGTGCTGCGCGGGCCGAACAGCGTGCTGTATGGCGCGGATGCGCTGGCCGGAGTGGTGAACCTGACCACCCGCCGCGGCACAACTCCGCTGCCGGAACTGGCCTACGCCTTCGACGCGGGCAACTTCAACAGCCTGCGCCATGATGTCTCGGTGAGCGGCGCTCATCGCCAAATCGATTACCTCACTGAGTTCTCCCGCTTCGATACCGGCAACAGCGTGCCCAACAACACATTCCACAACGGCACCTATGTTGCCAACTTCGGCTGGGCTCCCATGACTTCGACCGATGTGCGTGTTGTCGGACGCTTCACCAGTTCTGCCCTTGGCCTGCCCGGCCCGATTCAGTTCTTCGCCATTCCCGATAATTCCTTCCAGCGCGATCAGGACACCTTCATCAGCGTTACCGCGCAGAACCAGACGACCTCCCGCTGGCATAACCTGCTGCGCTATGGCGCCACCCGCCTGCGCGAGCAATTTGAAAATCCATCGCCGAGCGGTATTCCGTTCGATCCGTTTGGCTTCGGCCCGAATTTTCTGGGCCAGAATGTGACCATCCAAGGCGCGAACGGCTTCAGCGTCACCGGACAGGGGATTCTCGATTTCGGCGGCGTTTATCCGCAGAAGAGCAGCACCTCCAGCAAGCGAGACTTCATGTATTTCCAATCCGACTACAGCTTTGGCTCACACTTGCTGGCTTTATTCGGGTTCAAATACGAGAACGAACGCGGATTCACTCTCGCGGGCTCCCGGACCGATACGAACCGCCACAACTTCAGCTACACCACCGAGCTCCAGGGAAACTGGGGACGCGCTTACGGAACCGTGGGCGTTGGGGTAGAGAACAACACGGTGTTTGGCGTGGCCGCTACTCCCAGAGTATCGCTCGCCTATTTCTTGTTTCGGCCCCGGTCCTCAGGGGCGCTCAACGGCACACGGCTGAAATTCAATTGTGGGCAGGGAATCAAGGAGCCGAGCATCTTCGAGGAGACGGCGTCACTCTTTCAGTTTCTCTCCGGAATTCCCGGCGGCCAGCAGATTATTTCCCAGTTCCACGTTGGCCCGATCTCTCCCGAGCGTTCCCGCAGCTTTGATTTTGGAATCGAACAGAGCGCCTGGAATGGCCGCGCCCGGCTGGGCGTCACGTTCTTTCACAACCAGTTCACCAACCAGGTTGAGTTCCTGAGCGATGATGCGCTGCTGCTTCTCGGAGTGCCCAGCCAAATCGCCACGCAGCCCGCCTTCGGCGCTACCGTAAATTCCGCTGACACCCGTGCACTGGGCGCCGAAACAGAGCTGCAACTCGATCTCGGACATCACCTTCATGCCCGCGCTGCCTATACATATCTCGATGCGGTGGTACAGCGGTCATTTTCGAGTGACGAACTGTGTCCGGTGCTCACCCCCGGATTTTGCGCCAATCCGGCGTTTCCCAATACCCTGATTGGGGCTTTCTCGCCGCTGGTTGGTGACCGTCCCTTCCGCCGCGCACCCCATACCGCCAGCTTCCATCTGAGTTATGTCAAGCCCCGGTACACGCTCAACCTGAGCGGCTACATGGTGAGCCGCCGCAATGACAGCACGTTTTTAAGCGATCAGTTCTTTGGCACGACCATGCTGCTTTCTAACCGCAACCTGGCTGAGAGTTACCAGAAGATCGATCTCGGCGGAAGTTACAACCTGAATCGCTACCTGACTTTCTACACAACAGTTGAAAACCTGGCCAGCCAGCATTACAGCGACGCCTTCGGCTTCCCAGCCCTGCCGTTAACGTTTCGCAGCGGGATTAAGATCAAACTCGGCGGGGAATCCTGGAAGTGAGGGAAAATAGGTAAATGGGTAAATGAGAAAATTGGTAAATGAGTAAATGAAATCATGCTCAGATAAACTATTTTCCGCTGCATTGCTATTCGTCAAATTCTTGTCCGCTCACGAAAAGATTTATCCCCGCAGACGAGGGCGGCTAATGTCACTTACTCTGCGCATTCAGCATGAATTTAGCCTCCAAAAACAGGGATTTCGCATGGACGGACAGCAGCGGAGCAGATTCCTCGGCCCTACTCGCGCGCTGGAGAAAACGCGCGCGAGCTTAACGGGCCTTCGGAATGACATCTCTCATTGGGATACAGCATGGTCTGGTTAAAGTAAGTGGCATTAGCCGAGGGCGGCTGCGCTCCATAAAAAAAGGTTTTGGGTTTGGCTTCGCTATGCTGTGCCCTTTGCGGTTAATCCTGCAATTCAGTTCGTGGACTGAATACTGACAGTTTGAGCCTTTCTCAATTTCCTGGAAATCGCATTTCCAGCAACGACCGCAATCACAAACGTATTGAAGCTGAATTTAGGATCAAAGAACGCGGTGGTGATGGCGGCAGCGTGCCCCACCAGCATGGTCGCCAGGCGTGCCACAATCCGCTGTTGCATTTCCGGATCGGCCTCGTTGATAAGCCTCGCCCTCTTCGCGTAAATCCACTGACCCATCATGAAGGCCGCCAGCATAAACTGGTTGCCAAAATAAAACAGCGCGGAGACCTTTTGGAAAGAGAAGCGCCCCAGCATTCCCGTAGAGAACGGCAGCAGCGAGACGAACATCAGAAAGCCCACATTCAGCCAGACCAGAGGACGGGTGACGTGGCGGACATAATGAAAGATCAGATGGTGGAAGAACCAGAACACCGCCGCCAGGATGAAGGTAAAAGCAAAGCTGAAGAAATACGGCCCGAGTTCTCTGATGTGGGCCAGCAGTTCGTCCTGGGCAACGTGGCGCGGCAGGTCGGGAACTTTCAGGTCAAGCACCAGCAGGGTCATCACGATAGCGAAAATGCCGTCGCTGAGGGCCTCCAGACGGCCCTTGCTCAACGCAATCGGTGGAAATTTGAACGGTGATGGCACAGGCATAGCGGACAGCTTACCAAACGAAAGCACTCAGCAGTTAGCATTCAGCACTCAGCACTCAGCACTCAGCCCGTGAGGATTCTCGAAGTCCGAAGCCAGGGTGCGCGAACGAAGACAACGCGGGAATGGATAGAGAAATGGGTAAATGGGTAATTTGGTAAATAGGTAAATGAAGACCTGATTCCATTTACCGGTTTACCCATTTTTCTTTACCCATTTACCCATTTTTCATTTACTCACTTACCAATTTACCCACTTGAGCCGTTTGCGGTAAACAATCACGATTCACTTGGCTCTTCCTGCTGCACCTGAGGACGCAGTAATGGAAACAGAATCACGTCCCGGATAGACCGTGAATCCGTCAGCAGCATCGTCAGCCGGTCGATCCCGATGCCCTCGCCACCCGTTGGCGGCAAGCCATAGGAGAGTGCCCGGATGTAATCCTCATCCATCTTGTGGGCCTCTTCGTCGCCGCGTTCACGCTCCTGCAACTGCTGCTCGAAGCGGCGGCGCTGCTCTTCCGGATCATTCAATTCGCTGAAGGCATTGCCGATCTCCAGACCGCCAACAAATACTTCAAACCTCTCCACCCAGTCAGACTCATCCCGCTTGTTCTTTGACAAGGGCGAGATGGCCACCGGGAAGTCGTAAAGAATCGTCGGCTGGATCAGGTGTTCCTCGGCCGCAGCTTCAAACATGGCGGCAATGGTCTTGCCCGGCGGATCTTTGGGATCGTAAGCCATATGCGGAGAGTGGTTCATGTTGAAGCGCTTCACCAGACGTTCCACGGAATCATGCGTCGCAAAATCAGCCATCTCCGGCCTGGAAGCAGCCGCCTCCGGCCAGTATTTGATGATGGCCTCGCGCATGGAGAGCCGCTGCCAGTTGGCAAAATCGATCTCCTGCCCGTTGAAGGTGGCTTTTGTCGTCCCGTTCACATCGCGGGCTACCTGCGCCAGCATCTCTTCGGTGAGCGCCATCATGTCGTGATAATCCGCATAGGCCTGGTAAAACTCCAGCATGGTGAATTCCGGGTTGTGTTGGGTGGAGATGCCTTCATTGCGGAAATTGCGGTTGATCTCGTAGACGCGCTCCAACCCGCCCACCACCAGCCGTTTCAGGTACAGCTCAGGCGCAATACGCAGGTAAAGGTCCATGTCGAGCGTGTTGTGATGGGTGACGAAAGGACGCGCCACGGCGCCCCCGGCAATCTGCTGCATCATGGGTGTCTCCACCTCGATGTAGCCGCGAGCATCCAGAAAACGCCGGATGGCCTGCACCACCTTGCTGCGCTTGACGAAGACTTCACGCACCTCCTGGTTCATGATCAGGTCGACATAGCGCTGGCGGTAGCGCAGCTCCACGTCGGTCAGGCCATGCCATTTTTCCGGCAGCGGCAGCAGGTCTTTGGCGAGGAAGGTCAGCTCTTCCGCGTGGATGGTCAACTCCCCGGTGCGAGTGCGGAACAGGTAACCGCGCACCCCGATGTGGTCGCCAAGGTCAAGCAGCTTGTAGAGCGCAAAGCCCTTCTCGCCAACGAAATCGAGTTTCACGTAAATCTGCAACCGCTGGCCGTTCTGCTGCACGTGGGCGAATCCGGCCTTACCTTGCAGGCGGATGGAGACGATCCGGCCTGCAACCTTCACGTTGACGCGGTTCGGCTCCAGCTCTTCGGCTGTCTTCCCGCCATGCTCTTCCAGAATTTGCGGGATGCTGTGGGTGAATTCGAATTTGTAGGGATACGCCTGCTGTCCCAGTGCTTCAATCTGTTTAAGTTTTTCCTGCCGCAGTTGATAAATGTGATCTTCGAGTGACACGTGGTCTGCCTTGATAATTAAACTCTCGATTATAAACTCAGCAGGTAGCAGTGAGCATTCAGCATTCAGCCCCTGACATTCTGCCCTGTCCGCCATCATCGCAGCAGATGTCTTTTTAAATGTTTCTCCCTGTTCTTGCTTCCTTTGCGTCCTTCGCGCCCTTTGCAATGCCATTCGTCAAATTCTTCTCGACTCGTGAAAGATTTATCCCCGCAGCCGAGGGCGGCTAATGTCACTTACTTAAGACAATTTAGCCTGATTGTGTCGCCCCTAACGGGGCTCTGTTCTTCGATCTAACCTTTTTCCCACGTCTTCCGACGTGGGCTCAATAATCACGCGCCTCCGGCGCTCGGCTTATCGTGACCTTTTCTGCGCTCTTTCCCAAGCTGTTGAGCAGTCCCATGCTTAAGTAAGTGGCATTAGGCTGAAGCCTGATCTCACTTACTTTGCACATCGAGCATGAATTTAAAAGAATTTTCGCATGGGCGGGCAGCAGCGGGGCAGATTCCTCCGCCCTACTCACGCGCTGAAGAAAACGCGCGTGAGCTTAACGGGTGTTCGGAATGACATCTCTCATTGGGATACAGCATGGTGTTCCTAAAGTAAGTGACATTAGCCGAGGGCGGCTGCGCTCCATAAAGGTCCTCGTTTTGGTTGTGGCTCGCCACGCTGTGGTAAATCATAAAATCCTTCTGCTCGCGTGAGACTTGAGGTGAACGAAGATGTTCCGGGGCTGAGTGCTGACTGCTGACTGCTGAATGCTATATTGCTCTTATGAAGCGCATCGCGGTCGTTCCCGGCGACGGCATCGGCAAAGAAGTCATCCCCGCAGCCATCAAGGTGGTTCAGGCCACCGGAGCGGCCGTCGAGTTCACCACCTTTGACTGGTCGGCAGACCGCTATTTGAAAGACGGCACTACTATCCCGGCAGACGGCTTCGCCATGCTGGAGCGCGACTTTGATGCCATCCTAGTCGGCGCGCTGGGTGATCCGCGTGTTCCATCCAACGTCCACGCTAAAGAAATCCTTCTTGGCATGCGCTTCAAGATGGATCTCTATGCCAACGTGCGTCCGGTAAAGCTGCTGGACGAATCTCTCTGCCCGCTGAAGAATGTAAAGCCTGAGCACGTCGACTTTGTTGTGATCCGTGAAAACACCGAAGGGCCTTACGTGGATGCCGGTGGCGTGCTGAAGCAGGGAACTCCTGACGAGATTGCCACCCAGGAAGATTTCAACACCCGCAAAGGCGTGGAGCGGGTCATCCGCTATGCTTTTGAGCTGGCGCGCAAGCAGGGCCGCAAGAAAGTCCTAATGACTGACAAGTCCAACGTGATGACCTTTGCCGGCGGGCTGTGGCAGAGGGTCTTCAAGGAAGTGGCCGCGCAGTA